>MNYI01000109.1 GCA_001873945.1 Candidatus Desantisbacteria bacterium CG2_30_40_21 | reverse complement strand
TTTTTTTTGGCATTTGTGGCTCCTTTGATTGTGGTTGTGAATTACACAGATTGTAACACATTAATTGTGGATTTGTCAATAAATAAGTATATTTGGGCAGCAATTCTCATTATGGTAAAATGGATAAGGGGGAGATATGGAGATTAATCGGTAGGACAGGCATTCTTGCCTGTCATCTGCAACAGGACAGGCAAGAATGCCTGTCCTACCGATTAATCTCCATATCTCCCCCTTATCCATTTTACCATAATGAGAATTGCTGCCCAAATATACTTATTTATTGACAAATCCACAATTAATGTGTTACAATCTGTGTAATTCACAACCACAATCAAAGGAGCCACAAATGCCAAAAAAAAGCAGAAAACCAAACACAACAACTTTACCATCCAAAACACCAGAAAGAAACAACCCCCTGACCCCCTTTGCTAAGGGAGAATTTTGGCATCATCTCAACCCATTCGATACAAATAACCCCAACTATCGCACCATATCCCTCATACTTCTTGCCACCATAGCCATCCTCACCTCCCTCAATACCCTTTGGGGTGAGTTTGTCTATGATGATAACATGACCATCTTAGAGGATGCGAGGATTCAGGATTGGCACCAGATATTTCATTGGACACCAAGACATATTAGAACCATCACCTATATTATTGACTACCATTTCTGGGGATTAAATCCATTTGGATTTCACCTGACCAATCTTATCCTGCATGTCCTCTGCTGTCTCTTGCTTTTCGTGCTTATCAATATCATCGCAAAGAAGCCGCAAATTGCTCTGTTCACCAGTCTGCTTTTTGCCACACATCCTATTCATAGCGAGGCTGTATCTGTCATATCCCATCGCAAGGATCTGCTGGCAATGTCGTTTTGTTGCCTTGCCTTCATCTTGTATCTGCGAGGCATAACAATATCAGGGCAGACATACAGGTTTGTCCCTACATCCATCAAAAAAGCCCTGCTTCTTTGCCTATCATCCATCTCCTATTTTCTGGCAATGTTCTCCAAAGAGGTGGCTGCAGTCAGCCTGCCCATCATGCTCTGCTTTTACCATTTCCTATTTGAACCATCGAAAATAACAAATATCCTCAAGAAATACTGGCTATACTGGATAGCAGGCTTTATCCTCATCATTGCCTTTTTTATCAAGCTCAATGTCCTGTCCAGAGCATTTAATCCCAAGAACATCCTCATGGTTACGAATAACGCCACCACTGAATATTTGCCAGTTTTCTACACCATGCTCAAATCATTTTGTATCTATCTCCGGCTATTACTCTTCCCCTGCAATCTCTCCATGAACTATGAGGTGCCTATATCCACCAGCCTGCTTGAGACAGGGGTTCTAATAGGGGCATTAGCATTAATAGCCATCATCATATTCTGGATAACCACCTATCGCAAATTGCCCGGTGTATGCTTTGCCATTGCCTGGTTTCTTGTAGGCTGGCTGCCAACTTCCAATATCCTCCCACTGGTACAATTCTTTGTAGCTGAACGATTTATGTATATTCCATCCGTTGGATTTTGCCTGCTCTTAAGCATTGGGCTTAATCAGCTATTCAAGAAAAGAAAGAAAACCGCTATAGCCTTGCTTTTCATTATTATTGCCATTTATATCCCACTTAGTATCAAACGCAATGCTGATTGGAACAATGCGTATTCCCTTCGCCTTGACTGGTGTCAAAAGATATTGGCAAAAGACCCAAACTCTATTGACGCCCATTTCAGGTTGGGGGTTATCTATTCCACCAAAAAACAGCATGAACAAGCTATCTCTGAATTCAAACGGGTAATAGAAATTAGCCCAAACCATACAGAGGCATACAACTGTCTGGCAATCGAATATCAAGATACCATGCAATACTCGCTTGCCATGAATACATACGAAAAACTCATGAATATTGTGCCGTATCCCGCCAAGATTCATAACAATATGGGCATACTCTACGAAAAACAGGGACAATTCGTTTCAGCTATGGTTGAGTATAAGCTGGCCATTAGCCTTGACCCAGGGTTGGTTACCTCATATAATAACCTGGGGTTCCTCTATGAAAAACAAGGACAACGAAATCCGGCTATTACCAACTACCAGAAATCCATTGCAATAGATTCTTCCTACAGCAAGGGATACGAAAACCTTGCCCGGGTATATGCCAACCTCGGAAAGATAAACAATGCTCTTATCTATGCCAAAAAAGCAGTACAGGTTAGCCCCTCAGCATTTAATCATGCCAACTTAGCCTGCCTCTATTATAAAAATGGGCAGATAAGCGTAGCGGAAAAGGAGATAAAGATAGCCATTGGACTTGAGCCTGCAAATAAAACCTATCCGCTTATACTGAAAAAGATACAATTATCCTTACAATAAATTCAAGCAATTTCTATGCCAATGTTTTCTGTGCAAAATCGACCTATTATCAGACATTTATCGTCTATAAGTCGTCATGGTGTCCAATTATTGTTCATATGCAATGGCTGCGTGTCCAATAATTAGACAGTGGGTGCAGAGTAGCACAGGTGAAAATGGGGGGAAAATGGGGTGCTGTCCCCATTTTCCCCCCTCTGTCCAACAATTGGACATACAATCCAATAATTGGACACACCTGACATGGGACATTATGGCAATTTCCAGTTTGCAAGCAGCAGTGATTTTACCTGCAACCTGCTATTCTCAAAAATGTTAGCCTGTATCATTCTTTGCATTGGCATAAAACTTGCTACTATTTTATATTTAGGGTCTATCACCCATTATGGAGGTATTTTTCTTGAAGATCGCCCTGATGATTGGCAACAATGCTTGGCTACAGCAGGTAGCAATAAGAGAACTTCAACATATTTGTAATGAAACGATAGAGGTTATAGATATGGATGTGTCTTTGACCAGGCAAATAAGAGCTGATGTGCTTATTTGCTGGAGGGCATCTGAGGAATTGATTAAAAATATCAATGGTTTAAAATTGATACAAGTGTGGGGGGCAGGCATTGATCAGATAGATATAAAGGCAGCTACAGAAAGAAATATCATTGTCTGCAATACTAAGGGGGCAATGGCTAATGCTATGGCAGAATATGTTCTTATGCAGATTTTAGTATGGGAAAGGGATTTGTTTTATTGGAACAAGATTGCTCATCTGGGTGCATGGGATTGGGAGAAGCGGAATTCCAATCCATTTATTGAACTAAGTGATCGCTGCCTGGGTATAATTGGGATGGGGATGATTGGCACAGAGGTGGCTAAGAAGGCAGCCGGTTTGGGCTTGAGGGTTTGGGTTATTACCAAAAATCCCTCAAAGGTAGAAGAGGAACTGAAAGAGCAGCTTTGTTTTCTTGGCGGATTAGAGAAAATGGAAGAGGTGGCAGCAAGCGTGGATTACCTATCCCTGCACCTTCCATTAACAGATGAAACGCATCACCTTGTTGATAATAAATGGTTGCAACAGATGAAGCCAAACTCAGTATTGATAAACACATCTCGGGGGGCTATCATTGATGAGCAGGCATTGGCAATCATACTAAAAGACAGACGGATTCGCGGGGCATCATTGGATGTCTTAGAAAATGAGCCAATCTCTCCGGACAATCCTCTCAAAGAGATTGAAAATCTCATACTTACCTGCCATCAGGCAGGATATACTACCCGGACAATAAAAAATACCCTGAAGATGATTAAGATAAATATTGAGGCGATTAAGAAAATGGATGAAGGGAAAATGATTAATAGGATTAAGGTAGGACAGGCAGGAATGCCTGTCCTACCTTCGTAAATACTCAAGGAGACAAAAATGACATTAACCAAGCAAAAAATCGTTACCGTTGGCTGGACATATACCTCAAAATGCAACCTGAATTGTGTTCATTGTTACAATTCCAGCAGCATTAATCCTCAAAGTGGTGAGATGCCTTTGGATGATGCTATGGGGGTATTGCAAAGGCTACGGGATTATGGGGTGGAGGATCTAAACTATGGTGGTGGTGAAAATACCATGGTTCCTCAATTTTGGACAATTGCCAGATATGCCAAAAAGCTCGGTTTTCACCAATCATTGACTACCAATGGGACACTTATGGATGAGGCTATGGCAGATGATTGTGCTGAATTGTTTGATGATGTGGGCGTATCAATAGACTTTCATCAAGCAATGGATAATGATAAGTTCAGGCTTTCTATGGGGGGTGGAACATTTACCAAGGCTGTTCATGCTGCAAAACTCCTTGTTGAACGCAAGGTAAATATGGAGGTAGTGATGTGTCTCAATCGACTTAATTGCAAGCCTGAAACACTACAAGGCATGATTGAGATGTGTGAGGGGCTGGGTGTTGGCTCGCTGCGGATGAACACCTTCAGACCCGTTGGCAGGGGTGAATATGATACGCAGTTAACCATGAATCCACAGGAATTAGAGCAGGCTTACAGGTTCTTTTTTGATAAAATGTCAAAAAATAGCACCAAAATCACCACACCAGACCCATTATTCTCCCTTCTTGGCGGGCAATATATGACTGATATCGGTTGTCCATGTGGCAAAACATCCATGAGGATTCAAAGCAATGGTGATGTTACCCCATGTGTTTTTATGCCGATTTCTGCCGGAAATATCTTAAGGGATTCTATAGATGATATACATAATTCTGAATTGTTTCAGAGATTTCAGCATCAAGAGCCAATCGGTAAATGCACCATTTGCCCAAGATGGAATATCTGCAAAGGAGGATGTATCGGACGCAAATGGGCATTAAACGGATCATTTGATGGGCCGGATCCATTGTGCTGGTGGGAGCCTGGCATGGCTGTGGGTATTCTTCCAGAGCTTGTTAATCAGGGAAGTTATAATATCCATGAACGATACCTTTGCACATTTTATTTTCCTATTGAGCAAAAAAGGGAAGAGGTAGCACCTCTGGCAATGGCTATTTCAGGGGCATACAGATGAGGTATATTCAATCCGGCATGGCTGTATTATTTAAGCCATTAAAGGTAAAGGCACTTCCTGTACATCTTATCCTTGAGCCAACCACTTTTTGCCCTTTGAATTGTCGTATGTGCAAACGGGCAAAGTATGTGACTGTCCCTAAGCACATGGCAATGGATGAATTCAGGACAATATTTGATCAAGTAAAGCCACTGAGGCTTACCCTGAGCGGACTGGGTGAATCGCTTGTTAATCCAGCATTGGTGGATATGATCCATTATGCCAGCAGGCAGGGGACAGTTGTTAGTACTACCAGTAGTATGGCTCTGGCCGATATTCCTATGGAGTCGCTGGTAAAAAGCGGATTAAAAAGGCTCAAGGTATCACTCGATGCCGCTACCCCGGAAACTTATCAGGAAATCCGAGGGCTTGACCTCTTTGGTAGGGTGGTTGATAATATTAAAGCCATAGTATCCATGAAACAAAAAACCAGCACCACTGGGCTGCATATCTGTCTTCAGGTTGTTATCCAATCCAAAAATATTTCCCAATTGAGTCAAATAGTCGAATTGGCAGCTGATATTGGGGTGAACGATGTATCATTCAGGCTGGTTGGGCTTGCCGGGATTGAGGAAAAAAGGGATGAATTGGTGGCTGGATTAACACCGGTCGTAGTTGTTTGTCAGATGAAAAGGGCAAGGGATACTGCCGGAAGGCTTGGCATGAAAACAAACCTTGCCAACTTGTTGACAGGGACACCATGGGATGTTTCTTGCGATAAAAAGTACCAAAACATACGGCATTGTTCATTCCCCTGGTTTTCCATGTACATTACGGTTGATGGTGAAGTAAAGCCATGCTGTATGTTTTCTTACATAGATGCCGGCTTGGGCAATCTTTTGCAGGAAGATATTCACACGGTTTGGAATAATAGCAAATATCAGCAATTTCGGCAAATATTAAGGCAGGGAAAATATCCGGATGCAAGGTGTCAGGAGTGTGTGCCGGAGAGGATATTTTCTCTGGCAGGTGTGTTTCGTCGCATAGGGAATAGGAGGAGGAGAATATGTTAATCGAAAAATCACCATTTGTTCATATCTTCTCTTCATCCGGGGTGGTATGTTTGTACCACTCGCTTTATGTCACCAACATCTATGGCAGCCATTTGTTGGCAGAACTGTTTGGAAGCCTGCGGTTTCCACAGACGATTGAACAGGCAGCCAGACGACTCTGTAAAAATGAATCCTGTATTCGCCCTGAATCGCTGTATTATATCAACTTGCTTCTTAAGCATGGCTTCCTGAGATACACTGATAGTCAGGAAGAGTCTCATCTTTTATCCAACCTCCAACAACAGGCACAATACTCAGACCCGCGATTTCTTTACCTTGTCCCAACCAGTGCATGTAATCTTCGGTGTAAGTACTGCCATATTATCGATACCTGGGCAGCCTATGGACATCATCACATGTCTTTGGAAACAGCTGAGGCAGGAATAAACAAATTCATGGAACACAGCTCAACCTCTTGTCAGAGAGAGATTATGTTTTATGGCGGTGAGCCGCTTCTTGCACCTGAGGTGGTAAAACATGCGGTGTCTTATATCCGCAAGGTTGACAATACCTGCCGCATCACTATGTTTACCAATGGGACAAATATTACCCCTGATATAGCGAAATGGATGGCAGATAATGATGTATTTGTTATTGTCTCCATGGATGGTCCAGCTGAAGTACATAATCAGATGCGATGCCATGCAGATGGTCATGGAGGTTTTGAGGATACAGCCAGAGGGTATGATATTTGCAAGAAGACTGGATGTCGGCTTGGCATATCAATGGTACTTGGCAGACACAATATCCCGGGATTGAAATCTGCGGTTGAGTATCTGATAAACAGATTCGAGCCAGTGGATCTGGGATTTTCCACCCTTCACCTTCATAAAAATGGCGAAAATCCGGCTATGGTTGATGTCCCGTTACTGACACATGAGATGATTGACACCTTCAAGTTTATTCGGGAAAAAGGGGTTTATGCCGAGCACCTTTTCAGACGGATAAGGCCATTTGTTGAACAACAAATACGATTGAAAGACTGCCCCTCGTGCGGAGGAAAATTCCTTGTTGCCCCGGATAGCAGCATTGGATTTTGTGAGGCATTTCTCGGCACAGGGCGTTATTATTACCCATTGGACTCCTTTGATTTATCCAATGATGGCTATAATGAGTGGAAGGGTATTGCACCCATAAGACGGGATGAATGCTTGAGATGTCCGGCAATAGCCATCTGTGGCGGCGGCTGTCCATACGATGCCTGGGTACAACACGGGAACATCAATAACCTTGATACCATTCGATGTCAGCAGGCTAATATCCTGCTTGAATGGCTTGTATGGGATTTGTTTGAACAGATAAAGGGTGAAATAAATGACCCATGGGATATAATTGTCCCTGAGCCGGCACAGAGACAAATGATATATTCCAAAATAGCCGTGAATAACAAGAGCCTACCGCTTCAGGGATATTCAACCTATGGGGAATCGAATTAAGTGAAAAGTGAAAAGTGAAAAACGGAGGAGGTAAAGTTTGAGTCAGACCATTAATTTCAGCCTGATTTCCCTATATCACATAAAAAACTTTGGCGTGCGGTATCTTCATGCCTTTCTCAAATCAAAGGGTTATGAGCCAAACCTCATCTTTTTTAAGCATAGCTATTTTAATAATGCTACTGCTCCAACAGAGGAGGAACTTGAGCAATTAATTGGTGTGCTCAAGCAGTCAGAGACAAACCTTGTTGGGATAAGTGTTAGCTGCTCTGCCTATCTTGAGACCGCTAAGGTGATAACAAAGGCAATAAAGGAAAGATTGAATATCCCTGTCCTCTGGGGCGGGGTGCATCCAACTGTAGATCCGCAAGGATGTATCCAACATGCAGATATGCTGTGCCTTGGTGAGGGTGAATATCCATTATTGGAATTACTCCAAGCCCTGTCCAATAATGACAACCCCTTAAATATCAAGAACCTGTGGTTTAATGTCGCAGGTGCAATCACCAGAAATCCGCTCAGGCCATTAATTCAGGACTTAGACAGCCTTCCGCTGCCGGATTATACCAATGATAACAAATACTACATCAGCCAGAATAAGCTCCACAAGGGTGATCCAATCCATATGGATTGCTGGGATTATTTTATTCAAGGCACACGGGGATGCCCATATAGCTGCACCTATTGCTCCAACAGTCTATTTAAGGAGTCATACAAAAATCATGGAAATTATGTCAGACAAAGAAGCGTGGAGCATGTTATCAATGAATTGATTCAAGCAAAGATAATCCTTAAAGGGCTGAAGATGATTACCTTTTTTGATGAGGTGTTCGGGGTAAATAAAAAGTGGATTGAGGAGTTCTGCTATCAATACAAGAAAAAAATAAACATCCCCTTTACCTGTTATCTTCACCCTTTGGCAGTTAAAGAGGATATTGTTATCATGCTGAAGAATGCCGGAGTAAGCCTGATTGGCATAGGTATTCAGAGCGGGTGTGAAAGGGTGAGAAGGCATATTTTTAAGAGACCAGAGTCAAACAAGCAGATAATTGGGGCAGCAGCCATTCTGCAAAAGCACGGTATCCAGTTTGTGCTGGATCTCATCCTTGATAATCCCTTTGAAACACAGGATGATAAAAATGAAACCCTGAACCTTTTACTTCATATCCCCAGGCCATTCAAGCTATCACTTTATTCCCTGATATATTTCCCTGGGACAAGACTGACAGAGATGGCATTAAAGCAGGGATTAATCACACAGGATGATATTGAAGACCGCAGGCAAAGGGTTTTATCACAATTTCGGGTTACCATTGAGTATAAGAGGGATAAATGGGATACAGCCTGGATTTCCTTGGCTTACCTCAGTGGCACACCATTGATACCGAGGCAAATGGTGTCCTTCCTATCCCACAGAAGGCTTTTGCGACTACATCCTGAACCATTACTCTTGCTGGTCAAAATGACCCAGTGTATTTGCTGGATACAAAAGGCTGTAATGATGGCGGTGTCCGGACAAATTACTGTATCATTGATTAAACGGTTTATGGTGCGGGGGTAGCTACTTGCGAATGGGGAAAATAGGGACAGCACCCTATTTTTAGAAGAAAAAATAGGGTGCTGTCCCTATTTTCCCCAGATTGTTAGAGAAAGAAGAGAACCATATCGTGCTTTCGTAATAATCTTTTTCCTCTTTTCCTTATTAATCTGCGTAATCTGCGGATAATCTTAGTCTGATTCTGTGGATTCTTTTTCGGCTCTCCATATCTCTATGACTCTGTGGTGAGTAGTTACAGTTACATATAACTATGCAATCCCGGCAAAAGAAATGTTACCCCCAGATAGGTGAAGATAACGGCTAAAAATCCAATGATGGCTATCCATGCGGACTTCTTCTTCCTCCAGCCAATAGTCCTTAGATGGAAATAAAGGGCATAGATGAGCCAGGTAATAAACGCCCATGTTTCCTTCGGGTCCCAGCTCCAGCATCTTCCCCAGGCATACTTTGCCCAGACAGCCCCACTGATAATGCCTATGGTCAGAAAGATAAATCCAATAGTAATTGACTTATAGGTTATCTCCTCAAGAATAGCGGTATCTTTTTTCAAAAAGAGATAGACAACACTAATTCCAAAGGCAAGAGCAAAAGCAGCATAGCCCAAAAAACAGGTGGCTACATGAAATTCAAGCCAATGACTCTGCAACGCTGGCATAAGCGGTGTACTCGCCTTGTATCCTGAGGGAAGAAAAAGACCCAGAAGCAGGATTATAAAACCAATAAGGAGAGCAGAGGTACTAACCATCCGTATCTTATATCTCTTCTCCATAATGAGCGAGAGAAGAACGATAGACCATGAGAAAAAGATGATGGATTCGTATAGATTGGCAAAAGGTAGATGATGAGCCTCAACCGTTCTTATCACCAGCCCTATTGTCTGGATGATTACTCCGACTATAGCCACAGATGTGGCCCATCTGCTTCGGGTTAGATAGAGAAGGATACTGAGACCATACGCTATTAATGATATTATAAAAAATGGGGAACTGTGCATTTATTTACCTCTTTACTCGTAACTACTCACCACAAAGGCACGAAGACACAAAAAGTTGATAAGTTGAATAGTTGATGGGTTGATAAGTGGATGAATTGATAGGAAATGTTTATGAATTATGAATCTGTGTTCCTTTAACCTATAAACTCATCAACCTATCAACCTATCAACTT
>MNYI01000147.1 GCA_001873945.1 Candidatus Desantisbacteria bacterium CG2_30_40_21 | reverse complement strand
AATTGCGATTTTTTCGGTGAGAATTAATCAAGAAGAGCAAGGCGCGTAAGGTGAGCAATAGTGTACTATTGCTCACCTGAACAACACAGCTATCGTTGATTAAGACCAGCGAAAAACGCAATTTATGCCCCACTTGAGTATATATTATCATGGCTGAGAATCTTTATCCACATGTATATCTTGCAAAGGTATGGGTATTTCTCCTGTAGTAATCAATGATTTTATTCGTTCAAATATTTTTTCACCTATCCCTTTGACCATGGTTATATCCTCTGTTCTCTGAAATGGGCCACAAATATTTCTGTAATCCTGAATTGCTTTTGCCTTTGCAGGGCCAATGTCGGGTAATGTCTCCAATTCAGAGGTTGAGGCAATATTGATGTTAACAGGAAACCGTTGCGGCTGTTTCTTGGGAACTGCAAATAAACCTGTTTTCGTGCCATGAATCGTAGAAGACACTTGAACAGGTGGTATGGAGTCGTGCTTTATGCTATTTGTTCCTATACATATCCCTTCCCGTATCTTTTCTAATGTTTTTGTCCCAATTCCCTTAACCTTTAACAATTCTTCCACACAACTAAATCCGCCTCGTTGTTTGCGATATTCTATTATTCTTGCAGCTGTACAAGAACCTACACTTGGTAATGTCATGAGTTCCCATGCAGAGGCAGTGTTTATATCTATGGGTTTGAATGCCACATCCTTACTGGTACTGGTACCAGTGTTTTTCCTTGTATCTTCAGGGATAAACTTTACACTCGAAGTCCTTTTTTCTGCTACACTCTGACTGATAATAATACCGCCTGCCAGCATGGCAGTACAGGAAAGCACGATTAGCCCTATTTGTTGAAGTTGGGTAAATGTAAGGAATCGCACAATGTTGCTCCTAAGGGTGTTTAATGGGTGGCAAGTTTATATGCCATATGGCAAGTTTAATGACATATGAAAAATCCTTGACAAAACCATAGTATGTATGCTATTCTATAGGCTAACATCTTGCGAGGGTGGCGGAGTTGGTAGACGTGCCAGACTTAGGATCTGGTGGGGCAACCTGTGCGGGTTCGAGTCCCGCCCCTCGCACCAAGAAAATTCACCACGAAGACACAGAAACACGAAGAAAATAATCAGGTACAAAATAAGGAAAAATATCCTGATCCGTAGAGACAGGCGAATTAACAATCTCGGTGTAACACATTTATTTTGTGACAGACTCCTTACATTAATATATCTGGTATGCTTTCCCTACATATCATATCCTCATATGATTCCCGTTCACGAATAATATAATCATTTCCATCTATACCCATTACCTCTGACACGCGTGGTCTTGAATTATAATTAGAGGACATACTAAATCCATAGGCTCCAGCATCCTTAATTACCAGCAGATCTCCTTGTTTTACCTTGGGCATCTGTCTATCCCGGGCAAGAAAATCACCCTCCTCACAGATTGGACCAACAATATCATACATCATTTCTTCAGTATCTATATGCTTTGTTGCCAATACTGCATGGTGATAGGCACCATAGATAGATGGTCTCAGGAGATCATTCATGCCTGCATCTACAACGATAAAGTTTTTCTTATGGGTATGTTTGATGTAAAGAACTCTGGCAACCAATACCCCAGCTGTTCCAACAATGCTTCGTCCAGGCTCTAAAATGAGCTTGTAATCCTTTACTAATGAGCTGATTAACTCTGACAGATCTTTTGGATGCGGCATGGATTCGCCCTCTTGATAAGGAATACCAATCCCGCCCCCTAAATTAATAAACTCAAGATGGATCTGAATATCTCGAAGCTCTTTAACCAAGGGCATAATCTTTTTAAGTGTTTCGAGGTAAAGTTCAACCTTACTCAATTGTGATCCAATATGGGAATGAATCCCAACAACCTTGATATTCTCAAGGGTGGAGGCTGTTTGATAAACATCCTTTGTCTCATGAATGGGTATACCAAACTTACTCTTTGCCAGCCCAGTGGCTACATAGGGATGAGTTAATGGATTTATATCCGGGTTTACCCTTAAGGCTATTCTGGCTACAGTATTGTTTGCCATAGCAACCTCGTTAAGGATAAAAAGTTCATTTAAGGAGTCTACATTGAAAGCAAATACCCCTGATTGTAAGGCATAAGCCATTTCTTCCCTTGTTTTACCATTTCCATTGAAGACTATTTTTGCAGGAGAAATACCAGCCTTTAATGCTCGAAATAGCTCTCCATGAGAAAGGACATCCATGCCTGACCCCATCTCTCCCAAAGCTCGAAGGATTGATAGATTAGAATTGGCTTTACAGGCATAACAAATTGATAAATTTGTTGTTGCAAAGGCATCTACATAAGACTGATAATTTTTTTTCAGGGTATCATAGCTGTAAAGATAGAAGGGCGTTTTTATTTTAGTAGCCATCCTTGAAATACTAACATGATCACAACACAGTTCATCATCAACATATTCAAACCCTGACATAATTTCCTCCTATTTTCTGGACATAGTCCTCACCAATGTCCGCACAGCTATTTTTTCCTTTCTTGCCCATGATGCCTTTGGAAATTTTGTTAATATATCTGTAATCCGTTCCTGAGCCTTTTGGGACCAGAGGGTTGAAAAGTGATCTTTGACCACTTTTTTATAAGCAGAGACAGCATCCTGCCATTGATTGGCAGTCTCCATGCACTCCCCCATTTGAAACATAGCCTCTGGTATTTTTTCAGATTGTTTATATTTTTTTACGAATATCTTATAGTTACTAATTGCTTCTTCCAATTGGGAAAGGGTTTTATAACACTCAGCGATTTTAAGCTGTGCCTCATTTGCATGATACAGCGAGCCATAATAGTCAAGATAATGTCGAAATTCAGTTATCGCTAGCTCAAGATTACCTTCTTTTTCATACGCAAGAGCCTTTTCGTAGACAAGGATTGCCTCACGATTAGCCTGATAATCATAGGGTTTAATATATGGCTTGCTCTGACTACATCCAATAAGTAAAAAAGGCACAAAGGCACAAAGGCACAAAGGCACAAGGTAAAAAATTATAACCCTCGTATTAAAAAGAAATTTTGAATTATTATTACCATGATTCATTCTTATTTTCCTTATATGTTTTACAGATATTTTTCAAGCTGATAACCGACATTGACAATAAATAGTTATATATACTCAAGTGGGGCATAAATTGCGTTTTTCGCTGGTCTTAATCAACGATAGCTGTGTTGTTCAGGTTCGCAATAGATAGGATTCAGTAGCGACCTCATCTTGCCTGTTGTTCGTTGCAACAATTTGTTATCTGACATTTGCCATCTTTCGAAGATGCTATTTCATTTTCTAATATTGTAACTACCTTAAGGCTTTCTTTCTTTTCATTATTCCGCAAATTTTGAAAAAAAATGTGCAGATCATAATTTGCTTGTTTTGCAAGTTCTTCACCTGCTCTACGAACATCTTGAACAATTGGATCTTGCCACATAATTATACCTCCATTAACTCCTCTGGTGTGCAAATAATCGGTGTATGAATACCAAAGGATTCATTTAGCCTTATTAACTTTTTAATAATTTCACCATTAGCAAGATGGGTACAATTCCATGTTACAAGATAATCAATGTTATAAACAGAAGCAACAGCAAGATGAGCCACATCACGAAAAGATTTCTCTGGAATTTCTAAATTTTCCATATATACTTGTGCAATTTCTTCAACTTTATCAGTTAATTCCAGATGAGGAAAATCCTTTAGTTCTTCTAATCTTCTTTTAGCTGCTTCTTGATCACCTAACTTAGCTTCTTTAATTACAACTTCAGAGATAAAGACATTGAATCGACTTATTGCCATAGTCCACCATTGTCGTGTAATCTCTTGATGAGCAAGGGCTATAATATCTCGACTGGGTTTAGAAGTATAGTAACTCACCACCGTAGTTTCAAGATATATTGATTCTTTCATTAAGCACCTTTCAATATTATTATTTATCCATGATTGCTGTTATGTCAGACAGATTGTATTTATTAGGACTTACGCAAAACATCACTTTGCATACCACATCTGGTGGGTGTTTTCTCATTTTGCGTAAGTCCTATTATATATGGGTATTTACAGGTACACATTGTGGAGGGGATGATATTTCTTCAGTCTTTTTCAAAGTAAATTCTATTTTTTTTATCAAAGATGATAACTTTTCCTCTGTTTTGTCTTTTGTCTTAAAAAACTCATCAGCAATCTGAAGAGCAGTTAATACAGCTACCTTACCCGTTGAGACCATATCAGAATCTGTAGTAATTGCTCGCATTTTAGCATCAACATATTCTGATATTTTTTTTATATGCTCAGGACTTTCATCTCCAAGGATTCGATAAGTATTCCCACATATTTTTATTTCCATCCTATGTGGATATTGAGGCATATTCTTCCCCTCCTCGCCTGAACAATTCCTACAAGGATACTTTTTCTATCAAGGCTAACATCATTTCTATCTTTGATTTGAGTTGATGTTGTTCATCTTTTAAGGATTCATTTTCTGATCGCAAGGATTCCATATCCTCATAAGGAAAATTAGCAATTTGTTCTTTACATTGTTGATTTTCCTTTGTAATTCGTTCTATTTCACTGATAAGTTTATTAACATATTGTTCTAACTGCTCTAATTTTTCCATAGTCATTTTGTTCTACCCCCTCATTTTGCAACATTGACACTCAAACAAAGTCTGGATTTTTTTCTATTGGCAGCATTTTTATGAATGATGCCCTTGTTGGCTGCCTTATCAATAACAGAAATGGCTTCAGTTAACGAGATTTCAACCCCCTCTTTTTTAGCCGTAGCTGCATGAACATTCTTTATTAAGGTTTTCATCCTTGACTTTGCTGCTGTATTTCTGATATTCCGCTTTTTGCTTTGCCTTTCCCTCTTGATTACAGACTTGTGAACTTGCATTTTCTTTACCTCTCCTTATCTTTTTTTTTGTAACTGTTTACCCCGCGAGGAACTGTTACATTTTTATTTATTCCACCTTATTGGTTGAATGATTATAATATATCATATAATTTATTAATTGTCAACATAATTTACTTGACTTTTCCCATATTTTATGCTAACCTGAATAACAGGGAAATGATTGACAAATTATAAAGGGGGTAAAAATTTTCAGGCAGTGATGGTACTTTTAATGTCTTTCGTGGAGCATTGGAACGGTTATTTCGCTTTTTTGTCTCTGAAGAAACATTATTAGACCGAATTTACCTAAATTCAGGAGGAAAGAAAGAATGGGCAGTAGATTGTATGTAGGAAACCTCACATATTCTGTGACAAATGAGCAATTGAAAGAATTGTTTTCCACTTATGGAGAGGTCAGTCAAGTAAATATTATTGAGGGTAAGGGCTTTGGGTTTGTTGAAATGTCAACCACAGATGAAGCAAATAAGGCTAAAGAAGCCTTGAATGGTACCGATTTTTTAGGACGGACATTAAGGGTTGATGAAGCCAAACCACCCAAAAGCAGAGATGAAAGAGGTTGCTGCGGTTACGGTCGAAGCGGTGGCGGCGGCCGAAGATTTTAATCTCGTAACCTCATAGAGTAAAATGTTGATCATTTCCTATTAACATTTTTCTGTACTCTTGTTACCATGATATCTGCGATGAATTGTGAATATCCCTGCAATCCCTATCAGCAAAACCGTACAGATACTTCCAACCATTCCAACCTTAAAAACCTGTGGATAGTAGATAAATTTGATATTATGAATACCGGGAGCAATTTCTATGGTTCGAAAGACATAATTTGCCCGATATATTTTTGTTTCCTTCCCATCCACAAAAGCCTTCCATCCTGGATAATAGGCATCTCCTAAGAACAAAAAGCCATGTGTGTTAGTCTTAGCCCGGATAATTATTTTGTTTGGTTGATAGCTGTCAATTCCTACAATACATTGCCCGGACTTCTGACCCCTGACTCCTGAATAATGAGGTATATTTTCAAAAACAACAATCTCCTTTGTTGGATCGAATTCCGGACGCATAATATAATAAAATGCCTCCTTTTTGTTTGCGACAACCGTTGCCTCAGGGACAAAGAATGCCCTGGTCAGGCAACTTGTATTTTTGTATACCCGAATATTCTGGATAATGCGTGCTAATTCCAATCCATCATATAAAATAGGTGTTTCAGAGGCAATGTATTTGACATTTAACATACACAAGAGGTGATAGATAGAGGGCAGGTTTTCATTTCTTACATGCCATATAAATTTTTCATAATCCCTGATGGCTAATGCTTCATATCCAGAGGCATCAGGAATACGCCAGAGAAGTCCGAGATTAGAAAATAGGATGGATTTGCCATGCCAGTAAGCCAATTGTAGTTCGGGACAGGTATTTTCCGTAAGATCTCTACCTTTTACACCTTGAAGATGATTCCCTTCTGTAGCAGGATTAAGAAGATATCGGTAAGGAGCTGACTCCTTCTCAAACATTTCTACCAGAGCTGGCTTTTTAGAGTAAAATTTCTGAGAAATCACAGGGGTAAGGTTTGATCCATAAAAGAAAAGATCTGCCGTTATTATCAATAGTAATGCCAGAGGGGTAATTCTTGCAAATGTAGAGGTACAAAGTAAAACTAAGCTACTGAGAATTAACATAACAGGAATGATTGGAAGATACTGCTGTCCCCCTATTGTTTGTCCCCAAAAGGATATACCTTGTTTGCTTATGCCTATGCCCCAGAGACAGATACAGACAATAAGCAAAAAAGACAGTATCCCCGTGAATTCTTTTCTGCGATCTGGCAGGAGATTGAATCCATATCCGGTTAGCACTGCCCCGAAAAAAGTTACAAGTCCAATAAACTTAACCGCATGTCTCATCATATTGAATCCAGGCAGGTATTGAAACAGGAGTTGATATAAAAAAAGATGCGAACCAAGGGAAAGAATAAGGGAAACGACGAAACACCCTATCCAGAACCATTTCCAATTTTTCCAAAAACAAAAAACACTTAAGAGTATCATGCTTAAGGGAATAATTCCCATATACAAACTCAAGAGAAGCCCCTGTCTGGGAAGTTTCATTATATCTGAAAAAAATGGGATGATTAGATTGAATAACTCTCCTGGATGCAACGACCAGTCCGTTGCCTCCTGATACCCTATCCCATGTGCCCTTGCAGAAAAAAGGGTGAGTTCAAGAAAAGGCAACAACTGAATAAGACTTAAGCCAACGCCGATAAGGATGGGTAAGGGCAGGGTGATGAAATGGTATTTGCCTTTAATTGGAAAACAAACGCAATAGAAAAATAACACCAGTATCGTCATATACGATACCACTGGCTCCCCAGCTAAAATCTGAATGGCAATGCATATCCCGCTAAGGATCATCCATAGCAACGATCTCCGGATTAAGGCTGTATGATACAGGCATAAAATAAGGGGCATCCATGTCATTGAGCACAGGATATTGGGATGAGCAATCATACATAACAAAAAGCTGCTGAACGAAAAGGTAATACCTGCTGCCAGAGAAGCACTTGTTTTTAGATTAAGGACTTTTCCTAAGCAATACATGAAAATACCAGAAAGTAGAAAATGAATAATAATAAAAAGCTTTATCCCCAGACCAAAGGGTAGTAAATACAAAAGTATGGATATAGGGTACAATGTACCCAGTTGGATTAAAGCAAACAAAGGTGTCCCGGAAAACAAATAAGGATTCCAGAATGGAAAGATACCATCCTTTATCAAGCTGACCTTCAGGTGATAAAAAGGGTAGTAATAGCGGTAAAAGTCTCTGAAAACAAAGGTGTTTTCAGTAAATAATACAGGAGAAAAAAAGATAATGGTTATGGCGATGAGAAAAAGAATAGCAAGGATATTTTTTTTCATTACATCCATGTCATAAACTCCCGTATCATCTGAAAAAACACCTTAAAATCAGATAGTTTTTTCAATCTTTTCAATACCTTGAGTATCATTCTTGGTCTTGAGTAAAATCTTCTGTATGCTCTTCGTCTGAGGTTCATGATTTCTTTGGCAGTAAGGTGTGGATAATCCAGTACAGAGACATTTTGTTCAAATTTTGACCAATTGGTGGTATTAATCCAATGATTATGACAGGCTTGTTCATACATCTTCGAGCCCGGAAATGGCACGGCACAATAAAATTGAACAAAATCAAGGTCAAGGTCAATGGTAAAGTCTATGGTTTGATTGATGGTTTGAAAGGTATCAGACGGTAATCCTAAGACACAATGTCCGGAAACATCCAGCCCAGCCTGATGAGATAATTCTACAGCCTTTTTGATTTGTTCAACAGTAATACCCTTTTTTATACTATCCAACACAGCTTGACTGGCTGACTCAATCCCATAACCTATCATCCAGCAGCCAGCTTTTTTGAAAGCCATTAACATCGCTAAATTCACATGATCCACGCGACTGTTACATACCCATGAGATTTGCAACCCTCGTTTTATAATCTCATCACATACAGCCATAACAAACCTTGTGTCAAGGGTAAAGGATTCTGACCAGAACAAGAACTCATGAATGCCAAATTCTTTGCCAGCCCATTCAATCTCATCAACCAACCGTTCGGGCGATCGTTGTCTCAAGCTTCGGCCGTAATAGGTACTATCCGCACAAAAGGTGCAGGGATATGGACAGCCTCGTGAAGTTGCTACCAAAAGAAATGGGACATTGTGAAAGGGCATGATGTAGTCAGAGGTATCAATCAAATGCCATGCTGGATGAGGAAGATCATCCATGTCAAGCCAGGGACGAGGCGGGTTATGGATTATTTTATCTCCCTTGCGAAAAGAGATACCCTCAACCAGTAGGGGCAAATCTATGTGTTTGCCCTCTTGTCCTTCAGAGGCAATTGCATAAGGAACACAGACAGGAATGTCTGTGCTACATTCTATTGCCCTGCATAATTCTCGCAGGGTAAACTCAGGTTCTCTTCTGATGATGTAATCCAGCTCCTTACAAGCATTGAAGCATTCATTCGGAAGGGCTGTGGGATGAATGCCGATAATAGCTGTTTTGGTTTCTGGATATGCTTGCTTTGTCATGGTAACTATCTTAAGATCATCTTCTATGGATGGAGTAGTAACATTTAATACAACCAAGTCTGGTTTTATACTGGATATTTGAGCCATTAATTGCTCTGGTGTCCCTTCTTTTACAGTGTAATCAAGAAGACTAACTTCAATCCCTTCTTGTTCCAACACAGCAGCACAAAGGGCAAGTGACAGGGGTGACCAAACTGCTGTCCATGCCCCCTTCCTTTGCATACACCTACCTTCACGAACAACTTTTACCTTGTCCAAAGACGGTGGATTGATTAAAAATACTTTCATAATCTTTGTTCTCCATTAAGGAGTCAAGAAAATAGCTCCTCCAATAGTACAGATAAAAAAACCAGAGGCTGATAGCCTACTACCATTGGTAATACCTCTGGTGGCTCAAGAAAGCAACACACCAGAAGTAAATCCCATAATAGTGCCAAGTGTTGAACCCTCTCCCATCATTGCCCCTTTAGCTGTAATAAAAAGCCTATCATGGGAGAAGCGGGTGGCAAGGGTATGACAGAACAAGCTGAAGAGGAAATAATAGCGGATGTTTCTGATCTGGATTCTCCTATCAGGGTTATCAAATATATTGGAGTGGAATGTCCCTTCTTATCCTACAAAGGTATGAAGGGACTGATTCTCCTGAAGATTCTGATTGATGGAGATGGCAATCCAGTCAGGATAGAGATTATCCGGAATGATTTGGAGCAATTTCCTTCATTTTCTGAAAATGCAATAAAGGCTGTCCGCAAATGGCAGTTTTCAAAGCCAATGATAAATAATTCCCCTGTTTGTGTCTGGTATATCCTGCCCATAAGGTTTAAGGGATAGCCTATTAGAATTATACAAAACTTATTCCAAGTCATAGAAAACTAATAGTAAATCCAGAGTAACTACTCAGGTAAAGTAATTCACCACGGAGAACACATAAATTGATAGGTTGATAGGTTGATGAGTTTATAGGTTAAAGGAACACAGATCCATAATTCATAACCATTTACTATCAATTCATCCACTTATCAACCCATCAACTATTCAACTTATCAACTTTTTGTGTTTTCGTGCCTTTGTGGTGAGTAGTTACGACTCCTTAATTATAAAATAAAATAAACAGTTTGTCAATATTTATTTTGTATCTTCTGTAGTTCTATATAGTTG
>MNYI01000028.1 GCA_001873945.1 Candidatus Desantisbacteria bacterium CG2_30_40_21 | reverse complement strand
CGGTGAGGATTAATCAAGGAGAGCAAGGCGTGAAGGTGAGCAATAGTGTACTATTGCGAACCTGAACAACACAGCTATCGTTGATTAAGACCAGCGAAAAATGTAATTTATGCCCTTCCTGAGTATATCTACCTTGCCGGTACAAGGCAGTTTAATTATCTTCACATTTGCCGGATAATTCAGCCTCATAGAACCAGCCAGATCCGCTGCCCTATAGGCACAATAATGACAACAAAAAGCAACAATTTCTGGTTCAAAATTCATTTTTATAATACCTACATTTTCCCTTTATTTATATCATATTATAAGATGTTTGTCAACAAAAAATGCAAGATCTGTGTAATGGGCCAGTGGTAAGGAGCCGTCAATAAATAAACTTTACAATTAAGTCCGACTGTAGTATAATGGAGATCATGAAGACAACTCATAGATTCAAACAGAAAATCGTGCGACTCTGGCCTCATCTGGATGAGCGCACCCGGCGTATGGTGGCCGCCAGCGAGGCAGCACAACTTGGGCTTATGGCGGTATCTCGCAAGTTAGCCGCGATTGTGGTCTGTCTCGCGTTACCATCGCGAAGGGTCTCCGTGAACTGAACGATAAGCCCTTATCCATCGGGCGTATTCGACAGGCTGTTACGAAATAGGAATTTGGCATGCAAGACACGCAACATATGGTGTCTTTTCTTATTGGCAACTACCATATATAGTATGCCTTTGACGCTATTTATTCATTTCGTAACAGCCTGTCGACCGAAACAAACAGTCAAGTTGTAAAGTTTATTTATTGACGGCTCCTAAGACTTATCCGTGTTAATCCGTGAAAATCTGTGTCTAATAAATTCACAAAACTTCATAAATTGTTGTATGAAATGTGTCCAAAATCAGTGCATAAAATGCATCTACTGTTGCGTCACTTTAGACTTGACGAGACAGTAGTAATGGAAAGGCGTTTGAGGATAGGGGTAAATATTATCCCAGCAATTCTAATTATGGCGAAATATTGAAGTTGTTTTTATTTCGTCTTTATCTGCGTTAATCTATGTCTTCTGCGGATTCTCCATTATTTTTCCGCAGATTACGCAGATTCCCGCAGATTGAATACAAGCCGTCTCAGCAATTCTCATTATGGCATTAATTTTGTAGCCCAAGATTCTATCTTGGCTTATCCATCCCCATTTTATAAAACCAACATAGAATGTTGGGCTACATTTATTGCTCGCCAAGTTTCATAATGAGAATTGTTAGATACTGCCAAATCATATTTGACACAACACCAATTTATACCCTTCCTGAGTATATAATGGCATTTTATACTGTTTGTAATAAATAACATTTCAAGGAGGAAGGGTTAAATGAGTAAAAAAATATTGGTAGCATTAATGGTTTTGGGGGTTTTGGGATGTGGATTGAGATTGAAGGCAGAGGCGGCGGATATTTATGTGCCTGGGAGTTATACTACTATTCAGGGGGCTATTAATGCAGCATCAAATGGGGATAGGGTGTTGGTAAATAATGGAATATATACAGAAAGCATCAACTTCTCTGGCAAAACCATCACTGTCCAATCTGTCCATGGCACTACTAGTACCATTATTGACGGTAATGCCAGTGGTAGTGTGGTAACCTTTAATTCTGGTGAGGGGACTGGCTCGGTTTTGAGTGGGTTCACCATACGGAATGAAACGGCTGATGGTGGCGGGATTTATTGTTACTATTCCTCGCCAACAATTACCAACTGCACCATCAGTGGAAATTCAGCTGGTTATGCTGGTGGCGGGATTTATTGCAACTACTCCTCACCGATGCTCACCGACTGCACCATCAGCGGAAATTCAGCTTATTACGGTGGCGGGATTTGTTGCGATTATTCCTCGCCGATGCTCACCAACTGCATCATTAGCGGAAATTCAAGTTATCGTGGCGGCGGGATTTGTTGCGGTTTCTCCTCCTCGCCGACGATAACCAACTGCACCATCAGCGGAAATTCAACTTCTGACAGCGGCGGCGGGATTTGGTGCTACGATTCCTTGCCGAGAATAGTCAACAGCATCCTCTGGGGAAATAATCCACAGGAAATCTCTTTAGCTGGTGACAGCTCCATAAACATCACCTACTCCGATATTAAAGGTGGTTATGCAGGAACAGGTAACATCAATGCCGACCCATTATTTGTAGGCGTTGGTAACTTTAACCTCCAATCCACCTCCCCCTGCATCAACACCGGCTCCAACACCGCCCCCTTCATCCCATCTACCGACAAGGACGGCAATCCAAGAATATACAATAATGTCACCGTTGACATGGGTGCTTACGAGTATCAAGGTGCCCCTCCACAACCGACACAAATCAATATCATCCCCACCTCCGGTACGGTAGGCAGTATTGTTACCGTGTCCGGCAACGGATACATACCAACCGAAATGATACGGCTTGATTTTGGGATGTGCAGTGCCATAGGGACAACCATCTCTGGTGCCAATGGCACCTTTTCCACCATCTTTATTGCAGATACCCAGCCTTGTGGAAGTACCACCATTAGAGCCACAGGCTTATCCTCTGGCAAAACCGCTAATGCTGTATTCTTTATCCTGCCCAGGATATCGGCAATCCCTGTCAGCGGCACGGTAGGATGTACTGTTACCGTGGCAGGCAATGGATACATGCCAAATGAAATGATACGGTTTGCTTTTGGTACTACGCCAACTATTGTCAGTGTTTACAGTAATGTTATTGGCACATTTAGTACTTGCTTTACCACTGACACCCAACCCTATGGAACAACAACCGTTGCTGCCTACGGGAATATATCTGGCATATGTGCCGCAAGTACATTCGCCATGAAAGCAAACATTATCTGCTTAACCCCTACCACGGGTACGGTAGGTACTTATGTTACTATAAGTGGCAATGGTTTTGGCTCTAATGAGAGTATTCGGGTAAACTTTGGGACCATTTCGACTATTACACTGGGAACAACTTCCAGTTATGGCAATTTTGCCATAACATTTACAGTAAACACCCAACCCTATGGTATAACCACTATTACCATTATTGGCCAAAGCTCTCTGGCTGAGGCAAGGACAAGCTTTAATATTTGTTCTTCCATTGTCATGATAAGCCCGATCTCTGGCAGTGTAGGCACTGTGGTGAGGATAATGAGTAATGGGTTTGGTGCAAACGAGCTTATTCGTATCTCCCTTGGACATACAGCTACTATTAATATTACAACTGCAAATGAAACAGGCAGTTTTGACACCAGCTTTACCGTGGATACACAGCCTGCCGGGACCACAACCATTATGGCATCAGGTGTGATGACTGGTCAGATGGCTGCATACAGATTCTTCATCATGCCCAGTACCATCCTTCTTACCCCAACTCAAGGCACTGTTGGAAGTTGGGTTACTATTGCTGGTAATGGGTTTGGAGCAAATGAATCGCTACGGATTAATTTTGGCACAACACTAACTATTTGTAGTGTAAATTCAAATGCCGACGGTACATTTATTGCAGTATTTACTGCAGATATTCAGTCCTATGGGACAACTGCTGTTAGAATTACTGGGCTTACCCCTGGCTTTATCAGCTCTGCCTATTTCAGGATATTGCCACATATTATCCTGATTTCTCCAAAATCCGGACAGATAGGTGCCCGTATTACGGTGGCTGGCAATGGGTTTGGCAGTGGAGAGACGGTTGCCATTGATTTTGGAAATACTAACACGATTGCCGTTACTAATACTATGGTTAACGGTAATTTCCAATTAATCTTCACGGCTAATGCCCAACCCATGGGCACAACAACCCTTATCGCCAGAGGACAAATCACCAACGCTATGGATACTGACCGTTTTATGCTCCGTTCCTCTGTTACCATGAAAATCACCCCCTCGACACAAAATATTGTCAAGGGTGAGGAATTCTCTTCACAGATAGAGATAGTAAATGTAAGCCAATTGGTTTCAGCCGATATTTATATTGACTTTAACCCGGATATACTTGAGGCTATATCTGTGGGTAGCGGAACATTTATGCCAAATTGTTCTGCTGTAACACTGATTGACACAGGGACAATAAAATACTCGTTTGGCTTAATGGCTGGCTCTGGTACTGGTTCCGGGGTACTTTGCTACTTACAATTCAGAGCAAAAGAGCGGGGAATATCAGATGTAACCATTAATAGTCAGACTAAATTGTACACAGAAAGGGATGAAACTGCTGTTGAGATTCCTTTTGCTAAGGAAGATGCATCGTACTATGTCATTAGCGGGCTCAGGATTCAGCCACAAAATAGAGTAATGCGGGCAGATGAATACATTGCCTATCAATGCATCAGTGACGGAGATTTGTTGATTGATATTACCGGGTCAACGATTTTTACTGCCTCAGGTGGTGGGGATTTTAACGGTAATGTCTTTCATGCAAAGAATATGGGAACCCATACCATTATGGCTGCGTATCTTGGACTTACATGTACAACCTCAGCCATTATTACCCCTGGCACACCAACAGCACTAAGTTATGTCTCCGGGAATAATCAGACAAATACCTGTACCCTTACCCTGAACGAGCCGTTTGTGGTCAAGGTGGTGGATGTATACAATAATCCTTGCCCGGGCGTAGATATAGGCTGGCAGGTTATTCATACTCCATCCGGTGCTACAGAATATTTTATATCACCAACAATGACTACAACTAATATTTACGGCATGGCATCATCTTCTATGACCCTTGGCACAGAGCCACCAGGAACATATGCTATTTCGGCCGTATCTTCCGGGCTATCAGGCTCTCCAGTTTCGTTTACAGCCTCTTCATTAAGAAGGTTTGGGAACATAGCTGGCTTTTGCGTACTCAGGCTGGGTTTGAATAGGTATGGGACACATTGCTCAGATATTCAGGTAAAAATTCTTGAAACTGGTGCTACCATGACTACAGATAGTAATTCCTATTTTGCCTTTAACCATATCCCTGTAGGAATATATACCCTCAAGTTTGACACATGGGGGGCATCTTGTGCCACGCTTAACACGGTCAATATCAGCCCAATCCAATTTGAGGATACAACCTATATTGGAACCATGAGTTTATTAGCCGGGGATGTTAGTGATGACGGCGGGGTAGATGCTTCAGACTGGCCATTATTTGCCTATGCCTGGCGAAAAGGTGCGACACCTGCCAAGCCTGACTGGCTAAACTATAGAGAAGCTGATTTTGATCATAATCAAGCTGTATTATCGCCAGATTTTATTATTTTGAGGAATAATTTCAATAAGACTCAAGGCTTGTTTGGGGGACTGAGAGCACCTTCCATGTCAGGTGTGCAACCATGGCAAGAAGCAATACCACTTAGGGCTAAAGCCTCTTCCTCTGGTCAGATAAACCTATCCTTTGATCTTTCGACACTTGAGGGTGTGGATATAAATGACCTGCGAGTGGGCAATACCATCTATCTCAAGATAACTATTAGTGAGGCAACGGATTTCATGGCTGGCGAGGTACATCTTTCGTTTAATCCTGATGTATTAGAGGCAATTGATTCTCTGCCTAAAGTAGAAGGGATCAATATTCAGCCAGGCACCTATCCTACTGGAGATGTCTATTCATTAATCAATAATGCAGATAATAATCTGGGTAAGATTGATTATGCGGTAGGCATGATAGATCCTCAAACCGGGGATGGCGGATTATTTGCGGTGATACCATTCAGGATAAAGGCTTATGGTGTTACGGCTAGGGTTGGATTTGATTTTGCTCCAGAGAAAAACGGAACCACCAAGTTTGTGGAGGCACCTAATGCAATTGATAATAAACCAGTGGATCTTATCAATCTGTCCCTGCCAGAGGTAATAATGGAAAAGCATGAGGTAAGTGTTGTCATTCCCATGAGGTATTCTAATTTAGACAATATTCGTGTCTATCCCAATCCTGCTTTTGTGGGGCAGACAATAACCTTTGCTCAGCTTACAGCGGGTAAGGAAAAAACCATAAAGATATATACCATTAGTGGTGAATTGGTCGCAGAATTCTCGTCCTTATTAGATGATGTACCGTGGGCGATACCAACAGATCTTGCCTCTGGAATTTATCTTTATCTGATAAATGACCATGCTGGCTCGATTAAACAGGGCAAGATTGGGATAATAAAATAAGGAATATCATCATGAAAATTCTTATTGCCGGGGCAAATGCAGTGTTGCTGTTTTTTCCATCCCCTACCCCCGCCAGCGGCTTAACATGTCCCATAAATATTGTCACACATTTCTTCCACCTGATACCCACAGCTCTCTGCCAGATGAAGATATTTCTTTATTGTCTCATTTAATCTGGCTGATATTGCGGATATGTCCTGTTTTTCTGTTTCTGGCATAATTTGTATGTATGCAACAACAGACAACCAATAAAGCATATCCTCAAAGCTTTCTTTGTGGAGATAGTTAACACCTTCGTATTGGTTTATCTGGAGATATTCCTGAACCAGTGGTTGTTCAAGCAGTTGCTTGAGATTAAAGGAGGCAGTAGCCTGACTCGTTTCTCTATGTGCCTGCTGGGAATATTCAAACCAACGATAATTTTTCACCAATATCTTGATTAATAACAACTCTTTGACTGCTGCTTGATGATTGACACCAAGCATCTCGATGCTCTTGATAATGCCCTCGTTTAATCGCCATCTGTCAATCAATTCAACGCTTTCCTGTTCATCTTTGCCCAGCTGATGGACAATGAGCCATAACAATAATATCCTCCAGCCTTTTTCGTCCGATTCAAAGGGATAACCCTGTCGAAGGATAGTGTCCTTACTCTGTGCCTCTGCATCTTCAAATAACCAATAGATAGCAGACAAAACAGACTCCAGTTTCTTGACTATATTCGACTCAGCCCCATACCCACATTCTCGTATCTCCCCAAGCAAGGCATACATCCCTTGACTAAAAATATTCGCATGAGACAACATATCCCTTAGCATTTGAGGGCTTGTCATCTCAAGAAACCGCTCCTGTATCCCCTTTATAGATAGTTCATAATGAGCATCTTCAATGTTTGAAATACCACGACCGTCTAAAAAACCAGTCAGTCTGGCATATGTTCCCTTATGGTCATCCTGTATCTCCTTAACATCAAGAAACACCTGATACTTAAACCCTTCCAGCTCTGCATAAAGCCCATTTTGAGCAAGATCCTGCCCACAACGAAGATACTCTAATCCTGAGATATTATCCCTGAACGAATAGTAATATTGTCCATTATCCTTTATTGCCAATCCCTGTGCCAGACTCTTTTGAATAAGTCGCCCCTCCTCATTCATGGCAACAGAGGTATGAATCCAGCCACAGGTTGACTCATATTTATTATTATAAATAACCAATGCCCTTTCTGTGCCATAGCAATTAGAGTAGGCAAACACATTTTCATTGACCATGCCAGATGAAGTATAAAAGTCATATAGGACAAAGTGTTCCACATCACTGAACAAGTATCGTTTCTTTAGCAGAGGGAAAATCTCTCTTTTGTGCCGTTCAACCAACCATTCATCCACAATTTCATCCAAGTAGGATTTCTTATATTCCATGCCATATTTTTCAGTAAAGCCTTCTATCTGTCCGTGTCCAAACATGGGTAACCCTGGAAGGGTAATCAGCAGGATACACACGCCAAAGTATTTATCGTCCCGTCCAAATTGGACAACAGCCGTATCCTCATCCGGATTATTCATGAAATTGACAAATCGTTTCAATATTTGCGGATTAAACTCTAGAACATTTTTTAAGACATTTCGATACTTCTGGTTTTCTTCAGCCTTAAGCATGTGCATGAAGGCACTATTATAAACCCGATGCATACCCAGTGTTCGGACAAAATAGCCCTCCATGAGCCAGAATGCCTCGGCAAGAAGCAAGGTATCCGGCACCTCAACAGCTATTCTATCCACAACCTCTCTCCAGAATTCCTCATTAAATACCTCATCAAACTGGGATCTCGTCATGCCATGCTCTGCCCGCGAAGGAATATCGCCGCCGCTTCCCGGTTGTGGGTACCAGAGTCGTTGAAAATGCTTTTTTGCCAATGTCATGGCTGCATCAAAGCGAATAATAGAGAATTTTCTGGCAACATGAAGTATTAACTGGATAACTGCCTCTCGTACAACTGGTTTCAAAAAATCCAATTGTGCGGTATCATTCCATGGCATATGAGTGCCATCATTACCATGATAGATATACCTTGTCTCTCCAGTCTGGTAATCGATCCTCTTAAAAACAACAGCCGCATCATTTTTGTTCCAATAACCATCCTCAAGAAAGATACCAATCCTTCCATCCCATGAAAGGTTTGGACCGTTGAATTGATACACATGAAAGGGGCTATAATCTACTTGAACAAAATAATCCGGGTGTTCAACCACCCATCTGGAAAATATTCCCATATGATTTGGCACCATATCACCTGCCAGACGAATCCCTTTTTGCCATGCACGATACTTAAGGTTCTCAAAGGCAGCCTCTCCGCCAAGATCCTCAGAAATAATGTAATCATGGATAGAGTATGCGGATGAAACAGCCTCAAGATTGCCGCATATCTGTTTAATCCTCTGGGACGCTGGGGAGCGTTCCCAAATACCTATAAGCCAGAGTGCCGTAAAACCCCACTTAGATAATGTATCTAATTCTTCATCAGGGATATGATCTAATCGGGTAATTTCTCGTTGATATTTTACGCTTAATTGATGCAGCCAGACATAGGTATTTTTTGCCAGAAGGACAACATTTGGCATCCAATCTAAGTCATGGCTAAACCTTTCATGCTCTTCATAAACCCCTGATTCTTCCCCAAACTCAGGAATCAATAGAGGAGAGGCAACAGCATGAACCCCGGCTGCAAAGAAAAGTTTTTCATCCTCTTTAATAACATCTTCCATTCGTAATATCAAGGAAATCAAGGATTCAGGAAGCATGTCCCCCCAATTGTTCCGAATATATTCAAGTTGTCCAAGTAAGGAATAGGGGGAAACCACAACCGGTGCCCGAAGCATCTCAAGTAAGGGTTGGTTGTTTGGTCCAAAGGCAGGCTGCGTCAGAAAGAAATCATTCATAGAGGACATAACCCTTTGATATGCAGTTTTATTGGCTAATTGAGTATCATCAAATAATTCAATGAATGGGGAAAAGGCTGGATTTGTATTTGCCAAATGGAGCAGGAGTATTTCTTCCAAAATAATGTAAGTATTGGGGATGCTACTTGTTGTCCCAACAACGAATTCTTCGACTGACTGCTTGCCCTGATACACAGCTACTGTTGGAAACTGAGATACAAATTCTTTCAATGCTATCCTCACAGCATCCTCTCCAACAACATTTATCAGCCATGAATAACCCTTTTCCCATACTGCCTGATTCCTTTCAGTACGGTACTTACTGCAAACAAGGTGAAGTATTTCATCAATTAACCCCATAGCACCAATATCACCAGGCATAATTATATCCTGTAGGGGCAAACCTATATGTTCGCCCTTGTCCATCTGAGCATTGATCTTTTCAGCAAATAGCCTGACTGCCTTAAAATCAGCAAAGATAACATTACCAGTCATACTGAAAATGATTTCATCAAACTGATATTTGTCCCTTGATACCTTAGAGATATGAAATTCAACAGGATACAAAGGCACAGAAGGAGGAAGAAGGGAAGAAGGCACAGAGGCACAGAGGCACAAAGGTACAGGGAAGGAATCTTCAATTTCTAATTTTTTTGTCTTCATAATTTTCACATTTCCTTGTTTAGAATCAGAATTGCAAACGCCATATAGATTTGGTTTCAACAGTTAAGGAGTCAAGAAAAAATAAGTTGCAGGAGTCGTGTCACCGATTCATCTTGGCTGGCTTTGTTGTTCGTCGCTTACGAACAGTAGTATGCTCGCTTCTCACGCCTTGCCAGCCAAGCGACTCAGTGACTCTTGGTGTACAACTTATTTTTTCTTGACTCCTCACCACTTCTGCCTTTTAGGTTTTGTAATAATTGTACCATAATTATCTTATTGTGTCAATAATTCTTTCATGTACTTCAGCAATTCTCA
>MNYI01000073.1 GCA_001873945.1 Candidatus Desantisbacteria bacterium CG2_30_40_21 | reverse complement strand
CCAAGAGTCACTGAGTCGCTTGGCTGGCAAGGCGTGAGAAGCGAGCATACTACTGTTCGTAAGCGACGAACAACGAAGCCAGCCAAGATGAATCGGTGGCACGACTGGACAAGTTATTTTTTCTCCGGCGACTTATCTATCCCCATTTTATCAAACCAATGTAACTACTCACCACAGAGGCATAGAGATATGGAGAGCCGAAAAAGAATCCACAGAATCAGACTAAGATTATCCGCAGATTACGCAGATTAAGGAAAAAGATTATTACGAAAGCACGATATGGTTCTCTTCTTTCTCTAACAATCTGCGTAATCTGCGGATGAATTCTTCTCTGCTTCTTTGTGGTAAATTCCCCTCGCTGAGCTACAAACCAACATAGAATGTTGGGCTACGAACTCTTGCCCTCTGATTTTCAAAATGAGAATTGCTGTTTTTTGGTATTACCTTGCCATATTCCACCAGTTCCACATACCTGAAAAAATCATCAGATCAGAAAAATCTACCTTGCCATCAATTGGAGAAATAAATGCTGGTATATTTCCAGTACATTTGCCAGAACCCAAATCAGCCTTTGGATTCTTAGTATTCCAGTAATATGAAAACCACGATAGGTCATTGAAGTCTATCTTGTTATCTGCCAACTCATTTCCTTTTTGTCCAAAATCACCGAGTAATGTGGGGTTAATTTCCTTTATGCCATGTCTATCCCCCCTTGTTGTGTCTCTGGCAGCAATCGTTAAACTTCCGAGCCGACTAAAGAATAGAGAGGCTGTGCCAATGCCATTTACCACAGCCACATCTGAAATAACACCTGCAATCGTTAAGGCAATTGTCCCACAATAATCATTCAGAATTTGATTATTACTGCCAATTGCCTTAATCCGGATAGCTGTTGCCTTCCCCAGCATGGGATTATCTATCGGGATAATCTCAAAACAAACAGTGCCAATAGAATTAAACATTCCTGGTGTGCCACCAAGGACTATACTTGTTCCCCAGTTTTCATCATCTATCCCGCCAACCTTTGAATCACCAATATTTTGCCTGTTTGTATCTATTCTCTCTAAGGTATATCCAGTATCATCTGTTTCCTTATTGTCCCATTTAAGGTTATAGGTAATGGAATCCTGATACCCATGCTTATTGTCCCTAAGGTGAACCACCAGATTTTCTGGAGGGGTAGCAGTGTTAGACAAGAAGGTACCATGTTGATTAGTAGATGCTTTGATAATCAGAACATCCTTTGGTATCTCAGGATGCATTATTCGAAAATATTGTGGAAGTATATTGGTCAGAATAAGATACCCATAAGGGGCAATAGTATCTCTTTCGCCAAATACAGTATTCTCATCAATCCCGAAGTTCCAGCCATCCAATGAAACTGTTTTGTCTGTAGTGTTAAACAATTCAACAAATTCACCTTCCGATGCATCATTCCCTTTTGGATTGGGATGCAGTTCATTAATTACTATCCCTTGCTTGCCTATATTTGACCAGAGACACAATCCTTGCTTTCTTGCCTCAACCTCTATCTTTTCCCACTCAGGAAAGTTAAGACAATCGTTATTAATAAAGCATCTTGTAGCCAGCCCATTTGCCATGAGCTTGGTATTAAAAACCTCACCCTGATGGATTATTACACCAAGAGTACGCTTATACATATCCTGCATTTGTTGTGCATTGTTTGAAACAAGCAAGGATATTGTCCCATTCAATAGCTCTTTTTCAGTAAATTGCATTGCTTCTACCGCATAAGGCTCATCTGGTGTACCCTTTTGAGGTTTTGCTGTCTCAGGTGTATTTATTCCTAATAGCCGTACAGTAAGGGTTGCCCCGGACTCAAGGACACGAACTTTAACCGTATCCCCATCCGTTATTTCAACCACCGTGCAACTTGTCTGGCTGCCCTTATCGACATACAGCAATTCACCACAAAATCCGTTAGCAATACTAATTATTATTATCAAAAATGCTACGATTAGTCTCAACCCTTTACCCCTTCCAATATTGCTTCCACAAGCCCATCTGCAGTATATTCTTTTGCTACCATATCTACCCTCAGATTAAGCTCCACAGCTGCCTTTTGGGTTATGGGACCGATACAGGCTATTTTTACCCCGGAAAGATAGGCTTGTATATCCTCGCCCTCAAATATTGAACAAAATCCGCAGACGCAGGATGGGCTGGTAAAGGTGATAACGACTATTTTATGTTCGACAAGCAGTTGTTTTATGCGTTCACCCTTGCAATAGACGCTCTGATAGGCTGTAACCACATGGGTTATTGCCCCTTGTTCCCTCAAGCCATTCTCCAACACATCCCTGGCTACTTTTGCCCTGGGAACCAAGATGTGCTTGCCATTCATGTCATATCCCTTCAATCCCTCAACCAATGCCTCAGCCACGAATTCATTGGGACAATAATCAACAGTAAGGCAATATTTTTCAACCTCCAGCCTTGTTTGTGGACCAATGACAGCTATCTTTATCCCGTGTAATTGGCGAATATCTATGCCGCATACCTTAAGCTGTTGCATAAAATACCGTACCCCATTTACACTGGTAAATATCAACCATTGGTATTTTTTTATTCTTCCAATAGCAGCATTCAGTTCATCAAATGATTCTGGCGATATGATTTTGATCGTTGGCTGTTCGTAAACAACTGCCCCGAGGTCTTGCAGTTTCAGGTTAAATTCAGGCATCTGGGAATTGTGTTGCAAGATTGGTCGAGTAACAAGGATTCCCTTGCCAAAGAACGGTTTATCCTCAAACCATCTTAATTTTTCCCGCAATTCCACAACCTTACCTACAACAATGATGGCTGGAGCATGAATAGAGGTGGAAACAAGATTAACCTCAGCAAGTGTAGAAACGACTGTCTTCTGTTGATTCGTTGTCCCATGGTGAATTACAGCAACAGGGGTATCCGGACTTTTACCTGACTTGAGCAGTTTTTGAACAATTTCCTGAAGGTTACTCACACCCATCAGGATGACAATGGTTTCAATTCCGGCAATATTTTCCCAGGGAACAATTGCCTTGTCTATGGATTCGTGGCCTGTAACTATACAGAGGCTTGAGGCATACTCCCGATGGGTAACCGGGATACCAGCATAGGCTGGCACAGCTATGGCTGAGGTTACCCCGGGCACAACCTCAAAGGGTATTCCCTGCTCAACCAGAAACAATGCCTCCTCACCACCCCTGCCAAACAGGAACGGATCGCCACCCTTAATTCTTACTACTGATTTGTCCTCTTTTGCCTTATTTACCAATAATTGATTAATCTCTTCCTGTTTCAGGGTATGCTGACCAGCCTTTTTACCTACATAGATTAACTCTGCATCATCCTTAGCAAAAGAAATCACCTCATCAGTAACCAGATAATCATAAAGGATAACATCAGCCTCTTGAATATATTTTTTTGCCTTTATGGTTAAAAGTCCCACATCTCCGGGACCAGCACCTACAAGAAATACCTTGCCGTTATACATTTTTCATGGTTCTCCTTCTTTCTCAGTATTCAACCTTCTAAATAATAGCATGAGGATAAATATTTGTCAATCAAAATATACAATTGTCCCAAGGCAAACGCATCTAAACTCAAGTGGGGCATAAATTGCGTTTTTCGCTGGTCTTAATCAACGATAGCTGTGTTGTTCAGGTTCGAAATAGTACACTATTGCTCACCTTACGCGCCATTGCTCTCCTTGATTAATCCTCACCCCGAGAAAAATCGCAATTTATGCCCCACTTGAGTATAAAAATCAAGAGAGCATTGCAAGGTTGAGAATGTCCCCCGCTGGTGGGGGTAGGGGGGGGTGGAAAAAACAACAATACTGTATTTTTCACTCCCCATTGTTGTAATGAGACAATCTCGAACAAATTTAAATGCGTTTGCCCTGGATACATTGCTTTTTTTTATTGACAAAACACCTATTATTTGTTAAAATAATAGGGTATATGCATAAATTATGTTTTTCGCTGGTCTTAATCAACGATAGCTGCGTTGTTCAGGTTCGAAATAGTACACTATTGCTCACCTTGCGCGCCATTGCTCTCGTTGATTAATCCTCACCGAAAAATCACAATTTATGCCCTCGTTGAGTATAATTTAACTAAAGGCTGATTACTGCTTATGTAATAAAGAATGGAAAGTTTGAGGTATTGGAATAAAGATAATGACCACAATTCAACAAAAAATAAAAACGATTAAAGAAAAAAAGCAGGCAATTATTCTGGCTCATAACTACCAACGACCGGAAATACAGGATATAGCTGATTTTGTGGGTGATTCCCTTGACCTTTCAAGAATGGCTGCCAATACCAAGGCGAGGGTTATTGTTTTTTGTGGGGTACACTTTATGGCTGAGACAGCCAAAATTTTGTCCCCGAATAAGATGATCCTGTTGCCGGATATAGATGCTGGCTGCCCCATGGCAGATATGGTAACAGTGGAGGAGATAAAAAAGCTAAAATCCATCCATTCTGATGCTGTGGTGGTATCCTATGTAAATACACCTGCAACGGTTAAGGCAGAGTCTGACTATTGTTGTACCTCAGCCAATGGGCTACGGGTTGTGTCTGCCATTCCAGAGGGGAAAAAGATAATATTCAGCCCTGATAAATATCTTGGCAGCTATATTATTAAGCAAACTGGCAGGGATATGATATTAACCAATGGATTCTGTCCCACGCATCAAACCATCACTGTGGAGGGAATTTTACAATTAAAGGAGAAATATTCACAGGCAGTAGTGATTGTTCATCCTGAGTGTAATTCAGAGGTAATTGATATAGCGGATGCTACGCTCAGTACCAATGGGATGTGTAAATATGTTACTGATTCAGAAGCAAATGAATTTATTGTTGGTACAGAAATAGGTATCATCCATCGACTGAAAAAGGAAAATCCGCAAAAGCAGTTTTATCCTGCATCTGAGAGGACAGTATGTCCAAACATGAAGCTCATAACCATAGAAAAGTTGTTGTGGGCATTGGAAGAGGACGCATATCAAGTTGAAGTGCCGGAGGATATAGCAGAAAAGGCAAGAATGGCTATTGAAAGGATGCTGGCTGTTGTGTAACTATTTGGAGTGCGATAGCTTACTTGCTATTGCTTTCAGAGGAACGATAAGCAAGTAAGAGCTTATCGTTTTGTAAAGCGAAAGCAAGCAAGAGCTTTCGCACTCCGAAAATTATTATCAGGAGGTTCTTAATGAAGGAAAAGGTGCTTGCAGTATTGGATGAGCTAAGGCCAAGGCTTATGGCTGATGGCGGCAATGTAGAGTTGGTAGATGTCTCTGCTGATGGGGTAGTTAAGGTTAGACTTGTTGGTGCCTGTGGTTGTTGCCCAATGAGTCAGATGACCTTGAAGTCTAGCATTGAGAAGATGTTAAAGGCAAGGTTGCCCGAGGTAAAAGAAGTGATAGGCGTATAAACAGGTAAATAGGCTGTTAGGTTATAGGCTGAAAACTGTAGACTATTAGTCTCTACCTACAGCCTAACAGCCTACAGTCTATCTACTTAAACAAACAATGGAGGTGGATAATGTCTGAAATAGATATTTCTGAGATGAATAGTAATGACCAGATAAATACCTTTGCCTTTGGCAATGTCTTTTTGAAACGAGCCATAGAATTAGGCTGGATTGTTGGAAAAAAAGAAAAGACAGAAAAATGGTTCTTCCTTACAGAAAAGGGGAAAGAAGAGATTGGGTCATTTGGTATTGATATTAATGAGCTATTGAAATATAAGTCTGTTCAGAAAAAAATAGAACCAGAGGGAATTCAAAGGTTTCATGTAATGAAACAGATGACAGAAGATGTTCATCATAATGTTGTCTATCTAACCCCTGAAGAAGAAAGGATACTCCGAAGATGTAATGTCTCAGAGGTTGAGTTTGGAATTCTGACCCCATCCCAAATAGCATTTACCACCAATAATCAGATTACTGCAGAAAGGGCAAGCCAATTAATATCCATGTCTGCCCTTAAGAAACTTCCTGGTATTGGGGAAACCATGGTAAGCAAGCTTTATCTGATTGGTATTCGAAATCCAGAAGACCTGAAGTTCACAACCCCTGAGGAATTAAGGATTAAATTGGAGCAAAGGCTTGGAGCACCGATCAACGATCATATAAAGGATGGCCTGCAAAAAGCCATTGATTCTCTCCATCAGTAGTGATGTGTCCATATCGTAAGCGTTTAGCCGTCAGTGATCAGCACTGAAGCCAGAATCAGGGAAATCAAGGAAGGTAACCGTTCACACCCTCTAAATGACAGCCGCAAGAAGGACAATCTTCGTGCTCCTGTGAACGGTTAGGAGTCAATTCATAATTAACAATTGACCATTATTTGTTGGCTTTATCAACATTAAATATTAATTGTGAATTGTTAATAGCTAATTGATAATTGTCAATTAACTGTATTTGTACTTGTGGGTAAGGATACGCTCTTGAGGGGGATGGACACGAAGTAACAGGGGGGAGAAGACCTTACAGCTTAAACACCTACAGTCTATCCATCTGAGTAGCTACCGTACTGGCACCTGAATGTTTACCAATCTACCTTGATAAGGAGTAATATTATGAACAAAGGATTCGCTTTACAAGTAACAGAAAAAAGCCATGAGAATGTGAATAAATGCCTTCAATGTTTGAAATGTACCTCAGGTTGCCCCATTGCCTCATGGATGGATTACAAGCCAAACCAGATTAATCGTATGATCCAGATGGAAGGTAAAACTAAAGTGCTTAACTCATCTACTATCTGGCTATGTGTTGGGTGTCAGACATGTGTTACTCGATGCCCGATGAAGATAGACATTCCCCATCTTATGGATACCTTGCGGGAAATAGCAGTGGCTGAAAATATTTCCAAAGAGCCAAATATCACGATATTTCATCAGTTGTTTCTTAACAGTGTTAAGAAATGGGGCAGGGTGCATGAATTGGAGTTGATCGGGCTTTATAAGCTGAAGAGCGGACAATTATTCGCCGATATGCAATTGGGACAGCAGATGTTTATGAAAGGTAAATTAAAGCTACTGCCGGAAATAGTCAAAGATAAGAAAGGGATAAAGGAGATATTCAAGAAGGTAAAATAAAGGAAATACGCCTGAGGAATTTGAGCGGAAAAGGAATCAGGTGGGTGTGGTGAGGGATGCTATCAAAAAAGGGGTGCGATTAATATGAAATTTTCTTATTATCCGGGTTGTTCTCTACATTCTACAGGCAAGGAGTATGGCGAGTCAACACAGGCTGTGTGTCAGGCATTGGGCATAGAGCTTGTGGAGATACCAGATTGGAATTGCTGTGGGGCAAGTGCCGGTCATAGTTTGAATCATGATTTGGCTGTCCAGCTTAGCGGTCGCAATCTTTTGCTTGCTCAAAAACAAGGGCTGGATATTGCTGTGCCTTGCTCTGCCTGCTATCATAACCTGAGGCAAGCAGATGAGGAGTTGAAGGCTTCTACTGATAAACGGAGAGAATTGGAGCAGGTGACTGAAATGCAGTTTACTGGTCGTGTTCAGACAAGACATTTGCTGGATGTGATTTATCATGAGGTTGGGGTTGATAATATTCGCAAGCTGGTCAAAAAACCGTTGCAGGGGTTAAAAGCTGTGGCATATTATGGCTGTTTAATTACCAGACCGTCACACAAGGATGGATTTGACTCGGTGGAACAGCCTCAATCCATGGATAATCTCCTTGATGCCTGCGGGTGTAAAGTGATGAAATGGTCGTACAAGACGGATTGCTGTGGGGCTGGTTTGTCTCTGCCTCAAGACAAGATAGTGGTTGAATTGGTGACAAAGCTAATCAATATGGCAAGACAATCAGGGGCTGAATGTATTATTACTGCCTGCCCCATGTGTCAGGCAAACCTTGAGATGAGGCAGGATGGGGCAAATTTTCCTGTACTTTATTTTACTGAGGTACTGGGGATGGCGTTGGGGATGAAAGATACGCAAGGGTGGCTTAATAAACATCTGGTCAGTACGAATGAATTGGTTGGAAAGATGAAGATAGGATAACAAAAGACGATAAAAGCAGAAGGTAACTATTCAGGTAAAGGAATTTACCACAGAGACACAAAGGTATACAGTAACTACTTGTAGCTATACTCAAGTGGGGCATAAATTGCGTTTTTCGCTGGTCTTAATCAACGATAGCTGTGTTGTTCAGGTTCGCAATAGTACTACACTATTGCTCACCTTGCGCGCCATTGCTCTCCTTGATTAATCCTCACCCCGAGAAAAATCGCAATTTATGCCCCACTTGAGTATATTTTGTGACAGACCCTAAGCACACAACACACGCTTTGTTCTAATCTGTGATAGGAATGGTGACTATGATGAGAGAAATTAATGAAGAAGTGATTCGAGACATAAGGGATAAGATTATTAACCACTTTCACCCAGAGATGGTTATTTTATTTGGTTCTTATGCCTCAGGGAATCCCAAAAAAGGGAGTGACCTTGACTTATTAGTTGTTAGAGATTCAGATATCCCAAGACATAAACGGTCAATCCCTATTAGACGACTTTTTAGAGGATATATGATACCAATGGATATTATTGTCTATACTCCGTCTGAAGTAGAAAGAGATAAGAATATAATGGGCTCTTTTATTCATGATATATTAAGTAGAGGCAGGAAGTTATATGGATGAAAGATTAAATTTAGCCAATTATTGGTTTAAGAAAGCAAATAATGACTTAAAAAATGCAAATATTGTTATTGAAGCAGAAGATGCTCCTGTTGATACTGTTTGTTTTCATTGTCAGCAAAGTGCTGAAAAATATCTTAAAGGATTTCTTGTCTATCATAACATTAAATTTGAAAAACAACATGATTTGGACTATCTACTTGACTTATGTTATCAAATAGATTCTTCTTTTGATTCTCTTAGGGATATGGCTGAAAATTTGATACCATATGCTGTAGAATCACGATATCCAACTGACCCATTCTATGAATATCCTGTTGAGGAAGGAAAAGATATGATTAAAATAACCAAAGATATAATGGCATTTGTCAGAAGAAAATTGCCTGTAGATTTTTGTAAGTAGTTTTTGGTAATAACTCTGGAGGTAAATAGTGCTAAATAAGGAAAATAAAATCGGTTCCGTATTAGTTATTGGTGGCGGCATTGCTGGTATGCAGGCATCATTGGATTTAGTTGATGCCGGGTTCAGGGTGTATCTGGTTGAAGACTCACCGGCTATTGGCGGCAAGATGGCTCAGTTGGATAAGACCTTTCCAACTAATGATTGTTCTATGTGTATCATGTCTCCAAGGCTGGTGGATGTTGCCAGCAATTGCAATATTGAGCTTTTGACTACAACAGAGGTTGTAGGGATGGATGGCAAAGCGGGTCGTTTCAGGGTATCTATCCGCAGAAATCCACGATTCGTGGATATAAGCAAGTGTACCGGATGCGGTGATTGTGCTAAGGCGTGTCCTGTTGAGGTGCCTGATAAATTTAATATGGCGATGAGTAATCGGAAGGCTATTTATAAACCATTTGCACAGGCTGTTCCCGGTGCATTTGCTATTGATAAACGAGGAACATCCCCGTGTAAATCTGGATGTCCGATAAATATTAGTGTGCAGGGGTATGTTGCCTTGATTGCTCAGGGGAAATACCAACAGGCACTTGACCTTATCAGGCGGGAAAATCCATTTCCGGGTATTTGCGGCAGGGTGTGTAATCATCCGTGTGAAACAGAGTGTATGCGGGGCAAGGTGGATGAACCGATTGCTGTTGCTGGACTGAAGAGGTTTGTGGCGGATTGGGAGGAAAGTGAAAAGTTAAAAGTGAAAAGTGAAAAGTTAGGAGATAGAGATCAGGGGTTAGAATTTAATGGGAAAAGGGTGGCAATTATCGGTTCAGGTCCGGCGGGGCTGACTGCGGCACATGATCTGGCATTGGCAGGTTTTCCTGTAACGGTGTTTGAAAAACTATCCGTAGCAGGTGGGATGATGAGGGTTGGTATTCCGGATTATCGACTGCCACAGGATATTATTCAGCAGGAGATTGATGCCATCCTTGCAACTGGCGTTGAACTTAAGTTGAATACGACCGTTGATTCTCTCGATAGCTTGAAATCGCAAGGGTTTGAGGCTATCATGATTGCTGTTGGTGCTCATGTAAATAAAGGCATGGGTGTACCCGGTGAGGACATGAATGGGATTATATCCGGTGTTTCCTTTTTGCGTGATGTAAATATTGAAAACAAAGTGGACATACAAGGCAAACGAGTAGCTGTGGTTGGCGGCGGCAATGTGGCTATTGATGCTGCCAGAGTGGCTGTGCGGCTTAGAGCAAAAGAGGTAAGCATCATCTACAGGCGTTCTAAGGATGAAATGCCTGCTGATGTGCATGAGGTTGTAGCCGCACAGGAAGAGGGTGTTAAAATACACCTGTTGGCAAATCCTACTAAGATTATTG
>MNYI01000223.1 GCA_001873945.1 Candidatus Desantisbacteria bacterium CG2_30_40_21 | reverse complement strand
GTATTAGCCTTTGGGTCTGTGATGGAGAGGGTATTCCCCATAGAATCGTAGCCCATATTTGTCGTCCGATTATTTTTATCCCTTTTAGCCGTCAGGTTCAAATTACTGTCATAAGTAGATTGGATTTGGTTCCCGAATGGGTCAATCTCCTTTGTTACAACTCCGAGTGTATTATAATAAAACAGTGTCGTCTTGCCCAGTGAGTCGATAAAGGTAGTCTTCATATCCTGTGTATTATATTTCAGGGTTAACTCGCCGGCACCTGCCCCAATCCGTTTATACACCCTATCCTGATCATAATAAAGCCACATCGTCAGGTTATCATTTGGGTCTGTTTGAGTTAATAAATTATGATCGCTGGAATAGGTATAAACCGTTGATTTACCAGCTGGATCAGTAACGCCAATCAACATATCCTGCGGGTCATAAGAATAGGTGAAAATAAACTGTCTGCCCGCAGGGTCAGTAACCTTGGTGATACGATTATTGGTATATTCAAAGCTCAAAGCTCTGCCAACATTATCCTGCACAGAAATCAGTTTGCCTTCCACATCTCGGGTTAATGCCAGTTGATTCCCACATCTATCCATAACCTTTGTCAGGTTACCCTGCTCATCAAAGGTATATGTAATGCCATTTTTCTCTTTTAACTCATGGCCCCCTGCGGTTTTAATCAATGTAGAATAAATCCCGAACTGTGGGGTATAACCTCCTGCCGTAGGTGTAAATCGCCATAACTGTCCCTCTGGACCTGAGATGAAAACAGTGGCATCAGGTGCCTTCCATAGTTTCAGCCCATAGGTGTAATGCCAACCCCAGCCATAAGGTGAGGTGCGAAAAGAGCGGGATTGATATGATCGTTTCAGGGAAAAAGGGATTTTGTCGGGGATAAAAATATCTGTTGCCGATATATCAAGATTACCAGTAGCCACATCTATGGGGTCATCCTTGGTTGTCTGTTTATTCGTATCCTTGCCCAGAGTTGTATCCTTTTGTTTCGGATTAACCGTCGTCTGTCCACCATTTATTACATCCCCAGTCTCTCCCCAAATCATGTATCCACTACCAGTGCTCCCTTCGACTAAATATATAATCCCAAACCAGTCGTTATAGTAAAATTCATGGTCAGGGATAGTTACCGTATTCCCCACAGCTACTAATTCTTTTATATCATCCTTTTTATATTGCGGAATATTTATCAAAGGAAGAAGGGTATCTATATTGGTGCTATCTACCTTGTAGATGGTGTAATTTCGCCCATGAGCGATTTGCATGCCCTTAGTTGTAGAAATAGATGGTATTTCGAGGAGTTTTTCCCAGATATTATGCTCTTCAGTCGAGCCTTGCCAGCCTAAAAGGGAAGAAAAATTCGCATAGTCATCAACATTAAATACACTAAATGGAGTTCTGACTACATCTATATTAAGACTTGTTGGAATAACATTTTGTCCATCAACCATAATCCTCTGGGCAGCCATAGCCTCCCATGTTGCCCGTGTATATGGATAATGATTAAGTCCAGCAGCACGATAATTTGACCCATTACTATCTTTAAGATAGTTCAGGACAATCAGATGGAGTAATTCTTCCTGAGCAATTTGTGGATTATCACGATTATTTATAAGTATTGCCTGTCGCTCTTCAATAAGGCGATTGGATACAGATTGTGGATTAATACCGATAACTGCTGTACCACCTACCTGCCACCAATGCTCAGATACATTGTTAGCCGGATGACCCAATGGCTTAAAATCAATTACCCACCACAATATCATCCCTGGATCAAAATAATATGAACTTGTTTGTGTTACTGTCCCATCAACGGCAATCTTGGGAATATAATAATTCCCATATTGCTCATTAGACAAACTAATCCTTTTTCCGGCTACATCACATAGATTATACCACCTTCTTTGGATAATAACATCTTCCGTATTATCAGAATAGCGATATACTGCCTTTATACCTACCGTATGCATTGCCCAGTCTGGAATAGCGGTATATGTCCCATGAACCTGATAAATATTGTAGGGTAATGGTGGCTGTGGTATTTGTGTAATAGTTATAGTTGCCTTGATAAAGACATCATCCGTAGATGAGCCGGGGTGATTTGCCTTGAGCCAACTGGCTACATCCTGCTCATGCCTTTCTACCGGCAGATATGACTTTTCATTAGCAAGATAGCCTTCCTCGTCAAATTGTTGATATGGCACGGCTATTCCTTGCGTAAAGCTGTAGTCCTTAAACGATGGGTCGAGATAAATGGTTTGGGTGCCTGTATTTACTGCGGTATAGAAATGGGCAATGATCAGGTGCGTAACCGTAGGACTACCGATTACACCTTCAATTAATTCATGACTATTTAAGATATTATACGCATCATTTATATCAGGCACACCAGCTAAATCAGGTATTTTCCCAATAGATACGATTATCGAAGCATCAATATAGTTAGTAGTATATCCTGCGGCTTGCAGCAGGGCACAAAATAAGGCATTTATATCTGCACAGTTACCTGCCTTATCCCAAAGTGTCAGGATGCTGCCTTTGGCACAACCAAGGTATGGTTGAAAATCAATATTTTTTTGTACCCAGTTGAATATCTGTTGATAATCATTGTTCAGGCTTGCGACTAAATCTCGTATTTCCTGATTTATTTGTATTTCTGGAGCGGTAGATAAAGGTGCAGGGGCTCCTGAGATTTTAACCTCTGCAATATCTACCCTGCGAGGCAACATCTGTGGCAATCTATCTTTCCCTTTGCCTTTTTCAAAAAAATGAGCATCATCAGTCCTCTGGTAAATTGGGGATGAATGTCTTGGCTTTGAGGGTAGTTTTTGTTTTAATTGCCGTATCTTGCTTATATCCGGACTGATAAGTATTTGTTCCGTTTGTGCCTTGAGTTCATCTGTAGAGATTTCCTGCCGTAATGGTGAGAATAGAGGTATGGTTGTAGGTGCTTTAGCCCGAGTCGTTACCTTTCTGATCTCCTTCTCTATGGTTTCAATTGCCTTAAGTTGAGCAGAGACAGCCTTTTTACGGATTGTTGTATCCTTGCCCTGATTTATATCCTGTTCAAGGTCGGATAATAATATTGATAGCCCTTCTTTGGCACGAAGTAATTGCTGACCAAAGGATTGCTCATGGTCTTGATTTATTTCTGTTGATTTAATGAGGCGTTGATAGATACCGGGCAAGTCAGGTTGTTGTGCATAAACAGGAATATTGAATAAAACAATGCAAAGGGTGATGGTAATATTTTTTAGCAGCTTATTCATAGTTTTTAACACCTTCAGAAGTAAAATCGACACAGACTACAGGAGAGCACAACCCCCTGGCCCCCTTTGTTAAGGGGGAATTCCACCCCTACCACTCACCAGCTCGTGGGACAATACCCCATCGTAGGGGCAGGTACTATATCTGCCCTCTTATCTGACCATACCCAACTTCCCTCTTTTTGTATTCCCATTCTGGTCTTTAAGCATGTAAATATATATTCCGGAGGCAAGTTTATCACCTGAATTATTCCTGCAATCCCATGTTCTGGAAAATGCATCTCCATTAAAGTCATCCATAGAATAAACCAATTCACCGGCAATATTGAATATCCTTATATCTGTATGGTATGGCAATTTATCAAAAATTATGGAATCAGCAGTGGTTGGATTTGGGTAGCAGTGAGCTTGCCTTAAATCCTGATAAGTGCTCTGGTTGATAGCAAATCCACGGGTAGAACTCAATATCTTTTCATTAAAACTATTCCTCATATCGCATTCAACCCAATTCATTCTGCATGGTAAGCCTGCTGATTTAGTTATAACCTTTATAGTAGCTATCTCACCACTCCCTGTTATGCCCATTGGCTGACTATCAAATGCTACTATGGATAGCTTAATTATCCCCAGCTCGTTATCAATGGTTGTGAACAACCTTGTTTTGCCGCCATTCTTGGTTAAGAAATCACTCTCACTGATGGAAGCTATCTCTAATATCTCCGGATCAAGCCTCAGCCAAAGGTTAGCACCCATTAAATCCTCTACCATATCAGCTATTATTTTTACCTCAAACTCCTGCCCTGAAGAAACATCTGCAATCTCCGTGGTTAATCTTACTGTTGTCTTACTGCCTTTTTCTACTTCTCTATCCTCAGGTATTGTCCAGTCTTCAGTTATCAGAGTAGCCCAGTTCCAAACTACCGTAGCTGACATAAGTGCCTCAAAGTTAACCTCTGTCTCTGCCGAGGTTAACTGTTCCCTTTTTGATTCTATCCCATCCCAGGCTACTGCAAATAATGGCAATAGCTGATCGAATTCTGTCCTGCTTTCAGGAGAAGCCATTTTAGCTTTTCCGGCCTTGCTCCTTAATGAGACCGTGTCATAACTAACCTTTCCAGCTAAGATAGTAACCTTTTTAACCTCCGGGAAATAACCCTGCTTAAATACAGATAGCATATATTTCCCTGGTGTCAAGCCCCCTATAATATACTTACCGTCTATATTCGTCCCATCTATTCCAGAGTTATTGCCACAGATACTTACTACAACTTCAGCAATTGGGGTATTGTCCACACCCATTACTGTGCCTGATATTGCTCCTTTATCAGGTGGAAGAACAACAACAAGGATTGAATGTCCTTCATTATTATTCTCATTAGACTCTATAATTGTATTTTCAGGGTCTACCACTACCCGAATGGTATGTGTTCCAATGGGTAGACCTGCTTTCCAATGTATCTTTTTCTCCTTTGTCTCGCCAGGGGCAAGGCTACCTCCAATTACCTTATCCCTGCCAATCATTATTTCTCCATCGTAATACCTGACCATTATTCCCCTGGCTATTGCATCTCCATGGTTGGTAATAATCGCTCCTATCTTGACCCCTTTCCCCAGCTCAACTGTAGCAGAAGGGTAAAATGATATGCCTGTAACAACAAGGTCAGGAAGTGGTTGTGATTGAGTTATGGTGAATTTCGCTGTAGCAATTGCCAAAGTAGTCATACCTTTAGCCGTGATTGTCTTTACCCCTGCTGGTTGGGTATCTACCGTAAACATTGTCTCAAATGTTCCAACTGGAGTAGCCGTGGTTGTAGTGATAGTTAAGGTTTGCCCAAAATCAATTTCTATCCCCTCTGCTTCACCAAAACCATCGCCTGTTACTGTAATCTTTACACCAATGCTACCGCTGGTTGGAGTTACCATGATAATCCTTGGGTCGATAAAAAATATATTGGTAGCCAAAAAGCCTGAAATACTGCCAGTTGCAGCAACTGTCTTTGTTCCATAAAATTGAGTGTTTACCTTAAATGTTGTCGCAAATGAGCCTTTTGCCCCAGTATTTGTTGTAGCAATCATAGCAGCTGAGCCAAAATCTATCCCAATGGGCTCTTCCTTTCCAAAACCTTCACCACTAATGGTAATAATACTTCCTACTGTCCCTGATGCTGGGATAAGTTTAATCTTTGGCTTAACAACAGCATTATATATACTCAAGTGAGGCATAAATTGCGTTTTTCGCTGGTCTTAATCAACGATAGCTGTGTTGGTAGGGGCGAACCTATGTGTTCGCCCATTTATTCGGGTAGACACACAGATCTACCCCTACGATACACCTTACGCGCCATTGCTTTTCTTGATTAATCCTCTACAGGAAAAAATCGCAATTTATGCCCCACTTGAGTATAAATTCCTTACCTAACTCTTTTATTATCCTGATGCCTGTATCTGCTTCTATTCCTTCTTTATACTTTATAATCAATTCACCCTGAACAAATTTCTCACAATAGCCTACTTTACTAGTAAGGACAATAAATATAAGCAAGGAATATAGTAACAGCTTCTTCATTTTTTTACTACACCTCCCTGTTTGATAGAGGAACTCTTTCTGTTTCATGTTTGATTATTTGCCTGACAATAGAGAAATAAGGATGTGACCAATACCTTCTTGTAGAATAAAAGTATACTCTGATTAATTGATGATTGATGATTGATGATTGATGATTGTTTGCATTCAACTAACCTCTCGAAGTTGAGTTTGCTTAATTTATTCAACCAATTATAATAATACCATATTTTTGTTATTCTGTCAAATACTTTTTATTAAAATATTGCTAAAATAGCATATTTTTGGAAAAATCCTGTAATAGTTCAGGCATAAATAAAAGAAAAAAGAGGGAAGAAGGTGTTTCTATGCCATTTATTCTGTGGAGATCGCCAGGGTCAAACCTTGAATGTAGAATTTAGGACTGAATTTATCAAGTTAATTCTACATTCAAGGTTTGACTCCAATACCCCCCTCAATATTTAATTATAGACCCCAACCAAGCTTTTATCACGATCGCCAAAACCTGCCGTCTCGATGCGTTTATTAATGCGGAAAGCTCTCCGATCTTCGAGCCGCTCCCAACCATCCTTAAATCTTACCACCAGAAATACCAAAAAATCGCTCAAAGAAGCGCATCAATTTATCCAAAACACTCTCGCGTTTTTTGGAACGCTCTCCAGTTGGAGAAAAGCGTGATACAGGCGGCAAAACTTTGGCCAGTGCGGTGCCCGTGGTTGCAACACTGCCGCTGTGAAACGCGTTTCGCACAAATTTATAGGTTTCGTCGTGATCAAGATTTTCGTGCTTAATAATCTCTTCCAGCTCCTCAATCCCTTTCTTTTTCACATACTTCTGCCAATCTTTATCCACCACCGAATGGATATCAAGCGAAGCGATAAACTGGTTAATAAGATCTTTTTTGTTGCGCAGTTCAATGCTTGAGTCGATTGCCTTGTTAATGTCGACAAGCAGTTCGCGGTTCTTGGTGTGGTCTTCGTGGTACTTTTTAACAAGTCCTAAAATATAATCAATATTGATCTCAATCTGTTTAATGAGCTCCATTTCAAACACGATGTCATCGTTGATATTTTCTTTTTCGCCATCACCTGCCTTGCGAAACTCGTTATATAGGTCAATGTAGTCGCTGTGATAATCCTGAATGTCCCGCTCGGTTAGAATTTCGTTGCCGCTAAATTCGTCAAAAGTAACCAAGATATTTCTCACCCGCAAAATCGCGCCGTAGAGCCTGATGAAATCCTTTTGATTTTGTGCCACTATAATTCGTTCTCCAACCGGGAATTTTGCCATAAGCTCTTCAACCAGACTGGCATATCCACGGACTTCCTTGTCGCCGCCTGCCTGTCCGACAGACAGGTCTTTGTAACCGTTGTAATACTCGTCATACGATTTTAACAGCACGATTCCACTGGCTTCCTTGTCGCCAAAGAGGGCAATGGATTCATTGGTTGCTTTTTCCAAATTACGAAAACAAACAATGTTTCCGAATGTCTTGATGGTGTTTAAGATACGGTTGGTGCGCGAATACGCCTGTAGCAGTCCATGCAATCGCAGGTTTTTATCCACCCACAAGGTATTGAGCGTAGTCGCGTCAAAACCGGTCAAAAACATATTGACCACCAGCAGAATATCCACTTCCCGATTTTTCACCTTCTCGCTGACATCTTTATAGTAATTCTGAAATTTATCGGAAGAGGTGTCATAGGATGTTCCAAACATGGTGTTGTAGTCTTTAATGGCGTTCTCAAGGAAATCCCTTGAGCTTTTGTCCAATCCACTGGTGTCTTCGGAGTTTTCATCTATCACGCCGCCTACCTGCGCAGGCAGGTCAATTTCTTCCTCGTTTACGCCAAAGCTGTAAATAATCGCTATTTTGAGTTTTTTATCGCTCGGCGTATCCGAAAGCTGTTTTTTGAATTCAGCGTAGTATTTTTTTGCCGCATCAATGGAAGAAACAGCAAAAATGGAGTTAAACCCCGCCAGTCTGCGGTCTTTGAGTTTGTAAAAGCTGTTCCGTTTGGTTTTCTGATCAAAATGGTCACGGATATATTGGACAATGTTTGCCAACCGTTCCGGCGCGGCAAGCACTGCTTCGCGGTCGATGTCGCGGACTTTCTTATCTTCAATGTCTTCGGCTTCGCGCACGGTAGAAATATAATCTACCTTAAACGGCAAAACATTTTTATCGGCAATGGCGTTCACGATCGTGTAGGTGTGCAATTTATCGCCAAAAGCCTGCTTGGTGGTCTTAAAATCGGGACGGCCGCCGGAAGAAGCGTTCATGGCAAAGATCGGCGTTCCGGTAAAACCAAAGAGATGGTAGTTCTTAAACGCTTTGGTAATAGCGGCGTGCATTTCGCCAAACTGCGAACGGTGGCATTCATCAAAGATCAAAACGATATGACCGTTAAAAATAGTATGCCCTTTGTTGCGGCCGATGAATCGGTCGAGTTTTTGAATAGTGGTAATAATAATACGCGCGCCCCCGTCTTCAAGCTGTCGCTTCAGAATTTCCGTACTGGTATTACTGTTAGCCGCCCCTTTTTCAAATTTGTCGTATTCGCGCATGGTCTGATAATCAAGGTCTTTGCGGTCAACCACAAAAAGCACTTTGTCAACATGGGGCAATTTGCTCACCAGTTGGGCAGTCTTGAAACTTGTCAGGGTCTTGCCAGAGCCGGTGGTATGCCAGATATAACCGCCAGCCTCTACTGTGCCGAGTTTTTTATAGTTGGTGCTAATTTCGATTTTACTCAGTATTTTCTCGGTCGCTACGATCTGATAAGGCCGCATCGCCAAAAGCTGTTTGTCAGTAGTAAACACGCAGTAGCGGGTGAGGATATTGAGAATCGCATGCTTGGCAAAAAAGGTTTTGGCAAAATCCATAAGGTCGGTAATGGGCATATTGGCTGCGTCCGCCCACCAGCTGGTAAACTCAAAGCTGTTGCTTGTGCGTTTCCCTTTTTTAATGGAGCCTTCGTTTGATTCTCTGATATGTTCAGAGCGTGTGGTGTTGCTGTAGTATTTGGTGTGCGTGCCGTTGGAGATGACAAAAACTTGCACATATTCAAAGAGCCCGGAGCCTGCCCAAAAACTCTCACGCTGGTAGCGGTTAATCTGATTGAACGCTTCCTGAATTGCCACTCCGCGGCGTTTAAGTTCAATATGCACGAGCGGCAGGCCATTGACCAGCACCGTTACATCGTAGCGGTTGGCTCTTTGACCGTTCTCCTGCCTGCCCTGTCCGTCCGACAGGCGGGCGGCAGGCAGGTCGGTGGTGTATTGGTTGATCACCTGCAAACTGTTTTCGTGGATTTTGTCTTTACGGAGCAGATAGATATTTTTAACAAAGCCATTGTCGCACTTTAGATTTTTGATGTAGTCTTCTTGAATAGTGGCTGTTTTTTCGGCAATGCTCTGGTTCTGGTTGGCGATCTCGCCGGTAAAAAACCTTTTCCATTCGGCATCGGAAAAGGTAAAATCATTCAGTTTTTCCAGCTGTTTGCGCAGGTTAAGCACCAGATCGGCTTCAGCAGTAATGGGCAAATACTCATACGCCTGTGATTGCAACTGCTCAATAAAGGCACGCTCCAGCTCCGCCTCGCTCTGGTAATGCGTGGCGCGCTTTTTGTCAGGCGTGTATTCTGCCACCACTGTGCTTCCTGCCTGCCGCGCCGTTTCGCTTTGCGGCGCAGGCAGGTGCTGGTTTTCCGCCACTAAATTGTACCTGCCTGCTGGCGAGGCAGGTTTTTTATTGTTTGGCATATTCTTTTTCCAACGGTTTAAATGTAAGAAGCTTGTCCCGGTAGTATTCATATTGTTTGCGCCGGGCATTCAATTCCGCCGGCAAACCCACCGAAATATCGTTCACCAGAGCGTCAAATTTATCGAGGATTTTCACGATGCGCCGCTGTTCCTCAATAGGAGGTACAGGCATTTCGTAGTTCTTCAGCTTGCCTATATCTACACTTGGGAAACTCGACACCTGCGTGTTTTGGGTACACCACTCATCGATAATGAAGAAATAGTAAAAGGCGTACTTCATATCAATTTCGGGCAACGAGCGATTCACATTTTTGGTAAAAAATGTGAATCGCTGATTCGCCAGCGAATCAGCAATTAGCAATGCGTGTACGCCGATTGTCGCTGTTGTAGCCATTATTATCGAACCAGCAGGGAACAACTTCCCTTTGATCGCTTGCGGAGTGATGTGTTGCAAACTGTCCGTAAGTATGCGTCCGTTTTGGCGTATATCATCCATTCTGAACCACGGCAAAGTGCTGTTTGTCCAAAAGTCTTTGTTTGCCTTGGATGGTGTGTATCCATTCCGCATTGTGAACATTTCACTCAACTTTACAAAGCATACCCTGTTGTCGAACATCAGCAGTTCATCCCGATAATACTCATACTGTTTCCTTCTTGCCTCCAGCTCCGTCTCCAGCTCCGTCTCCAGCTCCGCCTCCAGTGTGGCAAAAGTATCCAGAATTTTCACAATCTCTTGTTGGACAGCAAGGGGCGGGATGGGGATTTTGATTTTCTCCATTACATTACTCATGATTTTTGGGTTTCCCATTCCGGCGCTAACATATTTTTTAGAAACCGTCGCCAAGATATATAAGAGGAACTTAGTATTTACACCGTCAACTTTAACTTTCAAAAGACCGCAAACATTTGTAATGCTAAATTTACCATTACGGTAGAAAATTGAACCCGCGTTTGCTCCATCAGTTGTCCATGTTAAGTATTCTCCATCGTAGTCGCAGGTATTGATGCTCCCGAAAACACCATCGTCTACTGTTTGAGATGAATATACCGGGTACTCACCAGCATTGTCTCTGAGGTAGTCTTTTGACACGACTCTACCGCGATTGATTTGGCAAATTTCACCAATACTCTTAAACTCCACCCCTTCAGGGCAAAGCTCGGCGACCTGCCCGCGCGCGGCGTGCAGGCGGGTCAGTTTTCTTACCTGCGCCGTTGGCGCGGCAGGCAGGTCGATTTTATTCATAGGTTTATTCATGGTGATTCTCATCTTTTGCTTTCTTCTCAATCTTTTTCTGCATGTCTTTGATGGTGTCCAGATACGCCTTTTCGACATCGCTTAGGGATTGTGTTTGATATTTTTTATACTCCACTTCAGCTATTTTCAGCGCCTCACTATGGCTCACAGAACCGGCATCCGTAAGGACTTTTTTGTCAAAGACGCCAATAAGCTTATCCAGTTAAGAAACCCAATCTCGCATATACATGGGCTCGCGACTCATTGCCTTCACTTCTGCTAGATCAAAAAACGCAGAGACAATATTGTTAAGCACCTTTAATTCTTTTTCGTCCAGGTAGTTTTTTGCAATGGCGATGTCTTTTTTACTTACCCCACTGTCTGAAAAGCTCAGTAAACCCATAAAAGGCTTACCAGCACTGGCTCTCTCGACTATAACCTCGGCAGCCGTGTGTCCATGAGCAGCGTAGTGCAGTTTATTTTGTACAATCTTGAAATACTTTATGGATTCTAAGGCTTTCGGATCGTAATCAAGACTCGTGGCATACAGATCAAGCACCTGACGGTATAATACCTTTTCACTACTACGGATGTCACGAATACGATCAAGTAGTTCATACCAGTATTTACCCCCGCCATTTTCTTTGAGAAAATCGTCATTCATAGTAAAACCCTTGCGGATATATTCATTTAATCGCTCTGTTGCCCAAATCCGAAAATTGGTAGCAATGCGAGATTTGACCCTATATCCCAGTGAAATGATCATGTCAAGATGGTACAAATTTACTTCCACGATCTGAGTTTTTCCCTTTATTGCACCGTGTGGAGTGGTTGTTCGGAATTTCCGAACAACCACTTTTTCATCCAATTCACCATCAGAGAATATATTTTTGATATGTTCACTAATATTG
>MNYI01000001.1 GCA_001873945.1 Candidatus Desantisbacteria bacterium CG2_30_40_21 | reverse complement strand
TCTGGCTGATTATCATCTCCAGCCATTGCCATCCCACTAAGAAGTACCCCTATCGAAATACTCATTGCTACTCCTAACATAATCTTTTTACACATAGTTATTTCCTCCTTATTATCAATTGACTAAACTAAGAACGACTGAACATCTATCCTCTGGTTTTTCTCATTTGCTTATGCCAAGCAAATGAATCGACCTTTGCCATCTTTCACACCACAAACACACGCATCACAGAAAACATCATTAGTCATAATGGGGCAGATACACAAGTCTGCCCCTACAAATTAACATGCTATTCCTGCCCCACAGGCACAAGTGTCAATTATATCATAAAAGGCGAAAAAAGTCAAGATAAAAATTGCTGCTGATTCAAACCGTTCACAAGATAAACCTATATCACCATCCCATCAACCAATCTTACAATTCTATCTGCCCTTTCTGACAATTTTTCATTATGCGTTACAATTATCATGGTTTTGTCTTTCTTGCGGACAATATCCTCCAGTATCTGAAAAACACTATCTCCTATATGAGAATCCAGATTGCCGGTAGGCTCATCAGCCAGAATTAACTCCGGTTCATTGATCAATGCCCTGGCAATAACTACCCTTTGTTGTTCTCCACCAGAGAGTTGTGATGGCATGTGGTTTAATCTTTCTGATAACCCAACATCACATAGTATCTGCGCTGCCTTTTCCCTGGCTTGTTTTCGCGGCATCCTTTTAACCAATGCCGGCATCATCACATTTTCCAGGGCAGTAAATTCTGGCATGAGATGATGAAACTGAAAGACAAAACCAATCGTCTGACTTCGATATTTCTCCATATCTCCATTAAAGACATCCTTGCCAAGAAACAACACCGTGCCCTCAGTCGGCATATCTAGCCCACCCAAGATATGCAACAGGGTACTCTTGCCCGCACCAGATGGCCCAACAATAGCCAGTATCTCCCCCTGTGCAATCTCCAGATTTATACCCTTAAGCACAGGAATATTTTCACTATCCATACAATATGTTTTACATACATCAAGGATTGACAACAACCCTGTCTGCCCACTGCCTGCAAGCTGGAAACTTGTGCTACTATTCATACCTTAACGCCTCCACTGGATTGAGTCTGGCTGCTTGTGAGGCAGGATAAATGGTAGAAAGGATACTCAAGACAATCGCAGATACACCAATAAGCAGTACATCGCTTAGCTCCATATCCACAGGCAGACAGGTAATATAATAGATATCCGACGGCAAACTAATAAAATGATACTTAGCCAGAGCCAGACACACCAAAGCACCACCACCACACCCAATAACAGCACCCTTTACCCCAATCATTAACCCCTGAATGATAAAGATCAGCCCGATACTATGCCCCGATGAACCCATGGCTTTAAGAATGCCCACATCCTTTATCTTCCGCAGCACAGTCATGGCAAGACAGGACGAAATATTGAAGACACCCACAAGCACAATAAGGGTGAGAATAATAAACATCATCACCTTTTCCAGCCTCAGGGCAAAGAAAAGATTTTTGTTTAACTCCTGCCATGTTGCCACCTGATAACCCCAGCCCAGCCTTGCTTGAATATCACCTGCTATCTGGCTGACCTTGTTTATGTCCCTTACCCTCAAGGAAATGCCCGTGAGTTTAGTCGTATCCATGCCAAATAATTGCTGGCTATCCTCTAAGGGGATAAATACTAATTTTGAATCATATTCATACATGCCAGAGCAAAAAATGCCCTTAATTTTGAACTCACGAATACCCGAAAATGTGCCGCTTACAAGTGAAATAGCATCACCTATCTTCAGCCCCAGTCTTTTCGCCATTTCTTTTCCGATAAGAGCATCACCCGTAGCCATGGAAAACGAGCCAGTGGTTATCCATTTAGACAAAAGACTGACATCTTTTTCAAGTGTGGGTTTAATGCCGCGAATCATAACGCCACAGGATGAATACTTAGAGGACAAAATTGCCTCACCCTCTACAAATGGTGCTATGCCAACTACTTGTTCATGCTTAATTTTTTTGAATACATCAATAATAGTAACATCTTTGATTAATCCATTGATAACAATATGATTTGAAAAGCCGAGTATTTTTTCCTTTAATTCCCGCTCAAAGCCGTTCATCACAGACAGGGTTACAATCAATGCCATAACACCAATAGCCACACCGGCTATGGATGCCATGCCAACAAGGGAAATAAATTTTTCTTTGCGAAGTGTTTTCAGGTATCGAGAGGCAATGAAGAATTCATAATACATCACAATTGGCTGTCCCCCTTGTGAATGGTATGGTAATCACCAAATAGTTACATTACTTCCTTCTTTAACTGCGGAAACAGAATAACATCCCGAATAGAGGCAGAATCCGTAAGCATCATAATCAATCTATCAATACCTATCCCCAGCCCGCCACAAGGCGGCATCCCATATTCAAGTGCTCGGATAAAATCCTCATCCACATGATCCGGGTCCTGTTCAACAAACCTTTTTCTCTGGTCAATTGGGTCGTTCAACTCTGAGTAGGCATTCCCTATCTCCTGGGAGGAAATATAGAATTCAAACCTTTCTGTAAGCTCTTGATTGTCAGGCATGGATTTTGCTAAAGGGGAAAGTACGGTTGGAAAATTAGTCACAAATGTTGGCTGAACAAGCTCTTTTTCTATCTTGTGGTCAAGTACATCATCAAGCAATTCCTTAACCGAACGCCCTTGCTTGCTGGCAATTACCTCTATGTCCTGCATCCCTGAAATTTTTACCCCCAGGGCATTTTCTATTGCCTCATAAACCGTCAATCTTCTCCATGGAGGAGTAAAATCAAGCATTTGTCCCTGATACTCTATTTGTAAGCTTCCCTTTATATTCTGGCAAAGATGAACAACCAATTCCTCTGTCAGCCTCATCATATCTTCATAATCAGCATAAGCCTGATAAACCTCAAGCATGGTAAACTCAGGGTTATGCCGGGTAGAAATACCCTCATTCCTGAAATTACGATTCAGTTCATAAACCCTTTCCAATCCACCCACAATTAATCTTTTAAGATACAACTCCGGTGCAATCCGCAGATAAAGATCCATGCTCAAGCTATTATGATGGGTAATAAAGGGTTTTGCTGTTGCCCCGCCAACCATGGACTGCATCATTGGGGTTTCAACCTCAAGGAAATCTTTTTTGTCTAAAAACTCCCGTATCATTCGAATAACCTTAGAGCGGGTGATAAATGTCTCCTTGACCTCATCATTGACTATCAGGTCAACATATCTCTGGCGATACCTTGTTTCTATATCCTTAAGCCCATACCATTCCTTTGGCATGGGTCTCAGCGACTTGGAAAGAAAGGTAAATTTTTCAACCAGAACTGTCCCCTCACCTGTTTTGGTCTTAAATGTTTTCCCTTTGACCCCGATAAAATCACCCAGCTCTAATCCGCAAAACACAGCAAAATTATCCTCGTTAGCAGCATCCCGCCGGATATAAACCTGAATCTTTCCATCCCTGTCCTTGAGATTGGCAAAGGCAGATTTGCCATGTTCCCTTAAGGAGACAACCCTGCCGGCGATACTTACCTCTATTTCATTCCCTTCGCAAAACCCCTCAATCACTTCCTTTGATGAATGGGTTGTTTCATACCGCGAGCCAAAGGGTGCTATGCCCATAGATTGCAAGTGTATTAATTTTTCGTATCTAACGGAATCGATTGTCTGCATACCTTATCACATCCTTTTATTATAACCTAACAAATGTTTCGCATTCCGCATTCTTACTTCCGCATTTCCTTTTAACAGACAGGCAAGAATGCCGTGTCCTACCTGAACGCATCCTTAACCTTACCCATAAACCCTTTGTCTTTACCACCCATATCATCAAAATCACGCAACAGTTTTTTCTGCTCTGCACTCAAGTTTGTAGGGACAATCACTATTGCCCGAACATATTGATCCCCTGAGCCATAACCATGAAGGGATGGTATACCCCTACCTTTTATTCTAAAAGAGCTATGACTTTGAGTGCCAACAGGTATTTTTAATTTTATCTTTTCTCCACTTAAGGAAGGGACATCAACCTCTCCCCCAAGGGCAGCCATAACAAAGCTGATAGATACATCGCAAAATATATTATTTTCATTCCTCTTAAATGTTTCATTTTCCTGAACAATGATAACCACATAAAGATCACCAGCGGTTCCCTGATTTGAACCAACCTCTCCCCCTCCGCTTATCCGTATCCTTGAACCAGTATCCACACCAGCCGGTATTTTTACAGTAATGCTTTGAGCCTTCATAATCCTGCCTGTTCCCCGGCAAGTAACACACGGGGTATCGATAATAGTTCCCTGCCCACGACATCTATCGCATGTTCGAGCAACAGAAAAGAATCCCTGAGTAACCCTCACCTGACCGCTACCGCCACAAGATTGACAGGTATGCTTGGTCGTACCTGGCTTTGCTCCATTACCATTACAGGCTGAACACCCTTCGTTGCGTGAAAATTTGATTACTTTTTCACAACCAAACGCTGCTTCTTTTAGATTAATCTTCAGATTATATTGAAGGTCTGCCCCCCTTCTACTTTTTGGTCCCTCACGGCGACGGTTTGATGTGCCAAACACCCCTTCAAATAAATCACCAAATATATCCCCAAAATCAACCCCGGAAAAATCAAACCCCTGTTCAGAGCCAGCAGCACCAACATGACCAAACTGATCATATCGTGCCCTTTTCTCTGAATCAGAAAGCACTGCATATGCCTCACTTATTTCCTTAAATTTTTCCTCTGCAACCTTTTTACCGCTTGGGTTAGCATCCGGGTGATATTGTTTTGCCAGCTTTCGATAAGCTGACTTTATCTCTTCTGTTTGAGCATTTCTGCCCACACCAAGGACTTCATAATAATCTCGTTTTTGTTGAGCCAACTCGTTTCACCCCTTTTTTAAGTGAAAAGTGAAGAGTGAAAAGTGAAAAATGGAGGAAAGAATAAATTATAATTTCCACCTTCACTCTTCACTTTTCGCTCTTCACTTTTCACTCTTCACTTTTCACTCTTCACTTTTCGCTCTTCACTTATTTTTCCTTTTGAGACAATTACCTGTGCATGTTTGATAACCTTATCAAACAGCATATATCCACCATGAATATCTTCAACAATCACATCCTCTAGATATTGTTCTGATGGAACATGCATTAAGGCTTCATGCAACACAGGATTAAATGGAACACCAATGGTTTGCATCTTAGTCAACCCTTGTTTTTTAAGAATATCATCAAGTTGAGATTTTATCAGAGAGACACCCTCAAAAAAGGATTCAAGGGAAGACATATTGGCTTTATCCATAGCCCGTTCAAAGTTGTCCAATACAGGTATCAGCTCTCTGATCAGCATCTCATTGGACAGTTGTCTATTTTCTACTAATATTCTTGCCTGTCGTTTTTTATAGTTTTTAAACTCAGCCGTTACTCGTCTCAAATGTTCCAGATATTCATCAGCCAGACGCGTCTTTTCCTCAAGTAGAGACGCAATATCTTGTGTCTCTACGGGAATGGTTATCTCCTCAACGAGTTCCTTTCTTTCTTCGACATGTTTTTTTTCTTTCTTCAAGTCTTATCTACCCCCAAATGTCTGCATCAATCGTAGCACAGACATTCCTGTCTGTGCTTTATGGCCCCTTGTCTGCATCAATCTAAAGAACATACAAAGGATCACAGACAAGAATATCTGTGTTACACTTTCCTATTTAATAATCCCCATTCTCCACGGTGGCCAATAGATAAAGAGCGCCTTGCCCTTGATCATATTAATATCCAGTTGTCCCCAAAATCGACTATCCAGACTGCTATCCCGATTATCTCCCATAACAAAAACCCTATTTGGAAGTATAATTTTACTTCTTTCCCAATTATCCCTGGGTGAAAACTGCGTGGCAGAGGGATAGAAATCGTTATGAATCTTATACGGCTCAATTAAATGAGTACCATTAATATAAATCTCTTTATTAATAACTTGAAAAGTTTCTCCGTATAGCCCAATCGTCCTTTTAATAAAATCCCGCTTAGGGTCCTCTGGATAGCGAAAAACAATAACATCCCCTCTTTTAGGGGAATTCCATTTTAATATAGTTTTATCAATAAAAGGAATCTTAAGCCCATAACTGAATTTACATACAAAGAGATGGTCACCTATCTGTAGGGTTGGAACCATTGATTCTGAAGGGATCTTAAATGCCTGAACAACAAAGGTTCTAATTAACAAGGCTAATATTAAAGCCGGAATAATAACCTCAAATATAAATTCTTTATATTTTTCCTTGCGTATCAATTACACCTCTCCTTTATGGACAAAAAAGAGGTTGATAGGAATTAACTCCTATCAACCCCTCTCCGTAACAGTCAGAAAAACTTACCACCCAAAATCATGGCTCTTCATGCCCATAATTACAGTACAACATGGTAGAACCTGGATCTGTTAGCACAGAAGTATCTGTACCCTGATGGTTGATCCTGCAATCACCACTATTCGGTGAGTATATCCAGCCACCTGTATCCAGATCACAACTAGTTGTAGCAATTTCAGCCTCCGGACCAGTCGAAATAGTCGCTACAGTATTGTTTCTACTGTTTGCCACACTTCTCTTCAGCGTAGCATACGGAACCCTGGACAAATACCTTGTAATAAAAGCAGGCAGGTATTCTTTCGAAGCACCGGTTCCTACAGTATATGCCTGAGTATCCAATGAGTGCGGCCAATATCCCTTTGTATCCCCATAGTAGATAGCAATAGCTGACCGTATGGCGCCTAAATTACCCCTTGCACCTGCTTCCCTTGCCTTATCAATCAAGGCTGCAAACCTTGGGATAGCAATAGCAGCAAGGATACCAATGATTGCAACCACAATCATCAACTCAATAAGCGTAAAACCTTTTTCCTTTTTCATTTTTTCACCCCCTTTACTATAACCTTTAATAAACATAACTATTATATATGAACAACACAGTTGTGCTGAATCCTAAAGAAGTAAGCTCATAAATAAATAATACCATATATTCAATTTTTTGTCAAGTGTTTTTTTATTCCTTGTTAAATTTTTCTCCTTGACATATTTGATTTTTCAAGTATACTATTATCTGGCCGTGCTAAATGGGGAGATAGCGGTGCCCTGTACCTGCAATCCGCTTCAGCAGGGTTGAATTCCTATAATATGAGGCTTGTCTTGGTGAGAATGAATTAGAAGAAAGGATGCTGATAGATGGGTCCTGTGCTATTCTTAATTGCCCAACCCCGTCAGGTTCGGAAGGAAGCAGCGGTAAGTAGTTGAGAGTGTGTCACAGGGGTGCCTGTCTGGAGTCTGGACTTAGAATTATCACTCGTTAAGGCCTGTCGAAGATAGGTGCACGGCCAGTTATTAAGTCTTATTTGGTAACTACTCAGGAAGAGGAATTTACCACAGAGACACAGAGAACACGGAGAGACACAGAAGATTTCCTGTAACCGGTCACGGTTTACAATTTCCGATGTTTTTATGGTGCTTTTAAGAAATGAGAAACAAGGGTATTTCTCATCAATTCTTCGTTTTTCTCTGTGTCTCCGTGTCTCTGTGGTGAGTAGTTACCTTATTTTGGAGAATCTCAATGTCCTACACAGTATTTGCCCGAAAATATAGACCTCAAACCTTTGAAGAGGTGATTGGACAGTTGCATATCAGCCAAACCCTTATTAATGCCATTAATACAGGGAGAATATCTCATGCCTACTTGTTTTGCGGCTCAAGAGGAACAGGCAAGACAACTACTGCTCGAATCATGGCTAAATGCCTGAACTGTGAAACTGGTGTTACGGCAAAACCATGTGGAATTTGTACGCCGTGCAAGGAAATCAGCCGTGGGATGTCTATGGATGTCATAGAGATAGATGGGGCATCAAATCGGGGAATTGAAGATATCAGGGATCTTCGTGAAAGGGTTATGCTTGCCCCGAATAGAAAGTATAGGGTGTATATCATTGATGAGGTGCATATGCTTACCCCTGAAGCATTTAATGCCTTGTTAAAAACCCTTGAAGAACCGCCGGCACATGTAACATTCATTTTTGCTACTACAGAACCGCATAAACTTCCGACAACCATTCTTTCAAGGTGTCAGCGGTTTGATTTTAGAAGAATCAGTATGCAAAACATCCTTAAACAGCTTCAATATATCTGTGCTGAGGAAGAAATACAGGCTGATGCTGATGCCCTGTTGCTCATTGCACGGGCTGCTCAGGGTGGGATGAGGGATGCAGAGGGTGTTCTGGATCAGGTTATAGCCTATACCGGAGAAAAAAAGATTGTCAGGGAAGATGTAACTATGGTTCTGGGTATGGTTCCTGAAGAGGCACTCATTTCTATAACTAATGCCATTGTCAATCAAAATGATAATTCTGTCATTGAGTTGGTTAATGCCTTGATAAATAATGGGATGGATATGTCTCAACTGAATAGAGATATTGTCCTGCATCTTAGAAATTTGCTTATGATTAAAATAGGCTGTGTTGAGGGTGTTCTGGATATAACAAAGGAAAGCAAAGATGTGTTAAAGCAACAATTAGAAGATAGCGGGATTTCCGTTGAGTTTATATTAAAGGCAATAGAGTGTTTGAGAGAGGCAAATGAACAAATGAAATATAGCCATGCACAGGCAAGGATGATATTAGAAACAGCTCTGGTAAAATTATGCAGAATAAGGGGGGAAGTCCCTTTGTCTGAAATAATAGACAAGCTGATTCATCTGGAGCAACGGCTATCCACAAGTTGTCCTGGATTTTATGCCGAGATGGAGGAGGAAAGGGCAGAGGCACAGAGGCACAGAGATACAAAGATACAGAGTGGAATTCTGCAATCCACGGAATTATTAGCCCCAACTCAATTCTCATCCCCTCTGGATGCCTCTATAAATTTATCATTGGAAAAAGTCCTGCAAGCATGGCCTGATATTTGGGAAATGATCAATAATGAAAGACCTGCGGTGGCTTCTCATCTGAGTTGCGGAAGGGTTAGCAGCCTTAATGATAATATTTTGACCATTGAGTTTGACTCTTCTTTTCACAAGACAGGGGTAGATAAATTAGAATACAGGGAATTAATAGAGTCCAAAATACGCGAGAACATGGGAAAACCATTGAAGATAAAGACTGTGCTTGCTCAGGAACAGGGACAAAATACAATCTCGGGGACAAAAAAAATGCCATCCATTCATCCAAAGAGTGACCCAAGGGTAGAAAGGGTGGCGGATATGTTTGAAGGGAATAGGGTGTAGTAGAAGACATATAGGTCATATAAGTCTTATATGACCTATTAATATTTACAGGAGGTATTGTTATGCAAAAGCAGATGTTTCAAAAAATGATGAAACAGATTGAGAGTGTGGGGTCAAAGGTTTCTCAACTTCAGGAGGAGTTGGCAGAAAAGACTGTATCTGCTGCCTCAGGTGGTGGTATGGTTACAGCTACAGTTAATGGTCAAAAAGAAGTGGTCTCCATAAAGATTGAAAAAGATGTTGTCAATCCAGAGGACATTGAGCTTCTGGAGGACCTGATATGTGCTGCTGTTAATGAGGCTCTTTCCCGTTCCCAGGAGATGATATCTGGTGAGATGAGTAAGCTTACGGGTGGGTTAAAGATACCGGGGTTGATGTAGTAGGACAGGCATTATTGCCTGTCTACAATAACAGGCAAGAATGCCTGTCCTACCTTATTCAAGGAGCATTGCCTATAATGTATCTTACCCCGTCTATGGAGAGACTTGTGCATGAATTAAATAAGCTTCCAGGCATAGGACCAAGGACTGCTCAGAGGTTGGCATTTCATATCCTTAAAATACCAGAAACAGAGGCAAAGGCATTGGCTTTGGCCATTATTGAGGTAAAGGACAGGATAAAAAATTGTCCTATATGTTACAATATTACAGAAGATTCCTCCTGCCATATTTGTAATGATACGACACGGGATCATGGGCTAATTTGTATTGTTGAACAACCCTCTGATATTATTGCCATGGAAAAAACAAGGGTGTATAAGGGAAAATATCATGTTCTCCATGGAGCCATTTCTCCTTTGGATGGTGTTCGACCGGATGATTTGAGGATAAAAGAGCTTTTGACAAGGATTCAAGCAGGAGAAATAAGGGAGATTATTATCGCTACAGACTCGGATGTGGAGGGAGAGGCAACGGCTATGTATCTCGAAAGGATATTAACGCCAATTGTAACAAGAGTTAGCAGAATCGCCCATGGCATTCCTGTAGGTGGTAACCTTGAATACGCTGATGAGGTAACATTGGCAAAAGCACTTGAGGGTAGAAGGGTATTGTAAATAGAGGGTAACTACTCAGGTAAAGTAATTCACCACGGAGAACACATAAATTGATAGGTTGATAGGTTGATGAGTTTATAGGTTAAAGGAACACAGATTCATAATTCATAAACATTTCCTATCAATTCATCCACTTATCAACCCATCAACTATTCAACTTATCAACTTTTTGTGTCTTCATGCCTTTGTGGTGAGTAGTTACAATAGAG
>MNYI01000190.1 GCA_001873945.1 Candidatus Desantisbacteria bacterium CG2_30_40_21 | reverse complement strand
TATTTGCCACCAATTTCTTCGGATAAAAAGGTGGAAATAGTAGGGTAGGGGACAGGTTAGTAGTGAGTGATAAGGAGGAAGAATTAATCACTCGCCACTAACCGCTAACCACTAACCTGTCTCACAAGGAGGAGCGTAACATTGATACGAGAATCAGAGATATTAGATAAAGAAAATGTTTCGCAAGAGACTCTCCGATTACTCACCTTTCAATTGGCTAATAATTGGTATGGGTTAAAGATAGAAGGTATCAGGGAGATAATAAAGATTGCCAAGATAACATGGGTGCCTGGTACAGCCAGCTATGTGGTTGGTGTAATAAATCATCGGGGGATGATTATACCTATTCTGGATATCAGAGAGCTACTTGGACTTGGCAAGAGTGATATAATGGATGAGAGTCGTATAATAATTGTTGAGGTCCAAGGTGTCTCTACAGGGCTTGGGGCATTGGTTGATAATATTGCTGATATGGTGGTTGTGCCGACAAGTGAAATAGTTGCAGTTCCTATAACCATGGATAAAAGAAAAACAAGATATGTTATCGGTGAGGTAAGAATAGAGGAAAAACTCATTGGCATTCTTGATATTCATATGGTTAGTGTAGAAGAGAGTAAGAAATAATGGAATTTGTTTTATTTATCGTTGGAAGTATTCATTTTGGCATAAAACTTGAAGATGTGATAGAGATATTTGATGCTCCACAGATGATTGGGCATCGATTTTTATTCAGGGATAATGATCTGGATGTGGTGTATCTCTCCGCCCTGTTTGGGATAGAGGACGATTTTGGGCAACCGCAAGGAGATAGCATTTCTGGCAGGATTGCCACTACGGAGAAAAAGAATATTATTGTTAGCCGAATAAATGGGGTGGAAAAGGCTGTGGTGGTGGATAATGTCTCTGAGATAAAAAGGATTGAGCCATCACAGATAAAGAAATTGCCAGAATTGATACAGTCTCTGGTTCGTGCGAAATGCTTTTGGGGTGCGGTAAAAGAGGGTGATAGGTTGAGATTGTTGGTGGATATGAATGGGTTGGAGTGATCCAAAACACAGGAGGAGGGTTTAATGAAGAAGAGCATACTAACCTTAGCGTTCATCGTTTCGTGTGCCTGTTCTGCAGGTGCTGAGCAATGGCAGATACTGGGTACTCGGCCTATGGGTATGGGTGGTGCCTTTGTGGCAGTAGCACAGGGACCAATGGCACAATACTGGAATCCGGGCGGGCTTGCCATGGCATTTTCGGACACTGTTTCTGGTGTGGAACTTCCGATAACCGCTGGCGTGGAAATAACCGGTGATGTGATGAAAAATGCCAGTGCCATAGGTGACATGGCGTCAAAATTTACAGAAATTAATGCTGCCCAAAAAAATGGCAGTGCCACAAATGCCAGTCAAATATCAGCCTTTGTAAAAACCATAACACTTCTTGACGACATGAATGATTCAGGAAAAGGAGCGATGTTTGAAGTAGCGGGCGGTGCCAATTTCAAGTTCTCAAAGGTGGCTGTATCTGTGAATAATTTTACCACCATAGGATTAAATCCGTTCGTAGATGTGAACAATATCGGGCTTGGGGCAGTAACAGTCACAGGAACAACAAGTGGTGGCATTACAATGAGTGGCGTAACAGCCACAAGCACAACCGATTCAGGGTATAATTCTGCGAGAGATACCATTGCTACCGCCATTACCAAATTAGGAGGGCTATCAGCTATTTCAAATCTTATTTGCGGTACTTCCACTGGTATAACTGTTCAAAATAGTGATATTACAAACGAAACCACGCTGGCAAATGCCCTTGTCAATCAGGCAATAACCAACAATCTTTCCGTAGCACAGGTTACTGATGCAGCTAATCAGCTTAATACCTATGCGACGGACGCTAAGCCTATTATAGAAAATGCAGTAGCAGGCAATTCCTACACCAATAACCAGTCCAACCTTACTGTGGATATGGTTTCTTTTGTTGAAATAGCCTTTGGTTACGGCAAGTTTATGAAGTTTTTGGATGGGTTATCAATAGGCGGTAATCTAAAAATGATAAATGGCAACATTGGTCACGACAAATTCAAGTTTATGCAACAGTCTGATACCGAAGACGCTTTCAAAACCGATATGGACACCAAATCAAGCTGGGCACCGGCTATTGACCTTGGATTCTTGTGGAATGTGAACAAGAAATATCCTAAACTTCCGATGAACCCCAAGGTAGGCTTTGTTATAAGAAATATAAACAGCCCAAAATTTGACCAACCTGACAGCGTTGGAGGAACATATAAGTTGAACAGGCAGGCTCGTCTGGGTTTCGCACTACAACCTGCTAAATTCTGGAATCTGGCACTTGATATAGATGCCACCAAAAATAAAACAGCGGTAAATGGCTTTGATTCTCAACAACTTGCTTTTGGCACGGAAATAAATATCATCAACCGCAAGTATTTTAATATTCCGTTAAGGGCTGGCATATGCAAGAACATGGCTGAGGAGTCCTCAAAAATGGCTTACACCCTTGGTACTGGGGTTAACGCGTGTTATATGCACTTTGATGTGGCTGGTGCTATAAGCTCGGATAGCACTACCATGGACGATAAAGAAATCCCTGCTAAGGTATTGGTTTCTGCTGTTCTTGGCATATTGTGGTAAGGGCAGGTTTCAAACCTGTCCCGTAGAGGTGGGTAAATTGTTATTATTGTAAATATACTCAAGTAGGGCATAAATTGCGATTTTTTCGCTGGTCTTAATCAACGATAGCTGTATTGTTCAGGTGAGCAATAATACACTATTGCTCACCTTGCGCGCCTTGCTCTCCTTGATTAATCCTCACCGAAAAAATCGCAATTTATGCCCTACTTGAGTATAAAAGCAGACCAATGTGTCTGCCCAAAAGATTAAATTGAGGAGGTTTGTTTCTATGAAGTCAGCGATTCACAGTAAAATAATGCTCACGGTTTCTTTAATCATGTTGTTTGGTACGGTGATCAACACGGTATTTACCCTTGTTTCGATCAAGATGACTCCGGAAAGACTCCAGTCTTTGCTTGTAATTACCGCAATAGAGACCCCTATTATTATTGGCATTGCCCTGCTTCTAATCCGTAGATGGCTTGGTCCTATCATGGAATTTTTGGATGAGATAGAGGATAATGTTAATAAAGCCAGTATAGAAGTAGCCAGAAGGGCACGGCTTGTGGCATTGCATATGCCGGTGAGGATAGTGATACTTCAGTTTGTGGCTACATTGATCATTGGTGCCAGTGCCGGGGCATGGATGAGAATGAGATATGGACACCTTTCTGGTTGGGAGTCAGTAGCTATCCTGTTAAGCACCTTTGTTAACTCAGTCAATGCTGCTGTGTTACAGTTTTATCTCATTATTCGGTTCTTAGAACCTGTTCTACGGTTTACTACTCTGGCTGGTGCAGCGTCTGAGGATAAGAAAGGGGTGGAGGGCATAAATTTTGCGGTTAAAACCCAGATAGCTGTTCAATCGTTGATGTTAATGTCTCTATTTCTGGGTTCAGTGATGTTTATTAATTTTACATCCAATGTTCTTGAGGAAAGATTAAAGTCTCAGGCAGAACAAATGATGGCAGATGGTACAAAAAAGATTGAGCTTTTACAAAAGACAGGGTTGGCCACTCAGGATGAGCTAAATAATGTAGTGACAGATATGAAGTTTGGACCGATGGGATATTCATTTATCCTTGATCCCAAAGGAGAAACTATTCCATCCTCAAGTATTCAGCCAATTAATAGTGAAATCCTTGGACGAATAGCTCAGGTTAAGGAAAAAGGTAAATATGAGGATGTGGCCAAAGGGATAATGACAATCTATACACCCATCAATGGATTAGGGATACTTGCAATGACATATCATGCCAGTGATTTTAGTCAGCCGATTAATCAAATGTGGGGTTGGTTGTTATGCTTTACCCTGATCATTGTTATTGCTGGTTTCTTTTATACCTACTTTATCACTCGGGACATATCCATTCCCATCAATCGACTTATAGATGGTTCAAGAAGGATAGCTGATGGGGATTTGACTCATGTAACAACCGTGGTTACTGGTGATGAGGTTGGTGTTATGGCAAATATATCCAATAAAATGATGAATACTGTCCGAAATCTGATGGATAGTACCAATAAAATATCTGAGGAACGGGCAAAGGAACATGAGCATTTGCAGACAAGTATCAGTAACCTTCTTGAGGTTGTAAATGCAACATCCCATGGTGATTTGACAAAGACATCAAGTGTTAATTCTGATGATGAGATAGGCCAATTAAGTCGGGCATGCAATAAGATGATTACAGATCTAAGGGAGTTGATCGAGCAGATAAAGGCAGCAGCCATACAGATTAGCTCCTCTTCAAGTGAGATATTGGCTACTTCCCAACAGCAGGCAACGGGTTCAACCGAGCAGGCAACCTCTGTTGCTGAGGTTACTGTTACTGTTGAGCAGCTGGCTAATACCTCTAAACAAATAGCTGAGAATGCTGATTCAGTGGTAAAGATGGCTGAGGATACCTTGCATAATGCTCAGATGGGACAGGATTGCGTGGGCAATGTGATTACCAGTATGGAGGATATCAGGGACAAGACCCAGACTTCAGCCAAGAGAATTCTTTCTTTGGGTGAAAAATCACAGAAGATTGGAAATGTCTTAGAGATAATTAATAATATTGCTGCTGAAACAAAGCTCATTGCCTTTAATGCTGCTATCGAGGCTGCCAGGGCAGGTGAAGCAGGAAAGGGGTTTGCTGTGGTTGCGGTAGAGGTGAAGAAGTTAGCTGAAAATGTAGTTGATTCTACTAAAACCATCAAAGAGATTATTACCGAGATACAATCACTTACCAATGCCTCAGTTATGGCTATTGAGGAAGAGGTCAAGAGGGTGGAAAGGGGTGGACAATTAGCAAAGACTGCGGGTGATTCCTTGAGTGAGATACTTGACATGGTTGATCATACAACTAAATCATCAAAACAAATATCTATTGCCACCCAGCAGCAACAAACTGCTTCAGAACAGGTTGTATCTACAATGAGGGAGATAGCTGATGTTTCCAAGCAGTCTGCAGTAGGCAGCAGACAATCAATCACAGCTTCTTCTGAGATGTCTACACTATCTCAAAAGTTGAGCAATGCAGTTGGTAGGTTTATTGTGGAAGGGAAGTAGGCGGGAAACATAATCGTTCAGAGGTCAGTAAAGACCATAACATCAATGCGTAACTATTCAGAGAGAGATTCACCACGGAGACACGGAGAACACAGAGAGACACAGAAGATTTCCAATGTTTTTATGGTGCTTTTAAGAAATGAGGGATAAGGGTATTTCTCATAATTCTTCGTTTTTCTCCGTGTCTCTGTGTCTCCGTGGTAAAAGGATTTACAGATGAAATTTGACAAGAGCTTTTTTATCGCCAAATTTAAGGAAGAGACAGATGAGCGGCTTCAAAGATTGGATCGTGATTTTGTAATCCTTGAGGCAAATCCTGATAATGAGGATGTAATTGCCGAGATATTCAGGGATGCTCATACCCTGAAGGGCTCAGCCAAGATGGTTGGTTTGTTTGAGATTAATCAAATAGGCCATAAGATGGAGGATGTGCTTGGCAAGGTAAAGGAGAAACAGATCCCATTTACCCCTGAGCTTTCAGATGTCCTTTTTGAGTGCCTTGATAACATCAGGGTTTTGCTTGATGCTGAGATAAAGGGACAAAAAGCAACCATATCAATTGATAGCTTACTGTCAAGGCTTGAGAAGGCAGAAACAGGGTCGTTGGAGAAAAAGGAAATATCTGCGATTTTTTCATCAGTACCAGAGACACTACCCTTTGAACAACCAAAGAAAGAGGCGGTAATACCTGAACCTTTGCCGGAAGTTACTATACCGGTACATGCTGCTCCTGCCGTAGTTGCAAAAACTGTCTCTGTTCAAGCATTAGAGCCATCTGCACAGGGATATGAAGAGGAAGAAAAAACTCCACGGGAAAAGATTCAGGTTGAGGAAACCATTCGTGTTGGTATTGGCAAACTTGATGCCTTATTAAACCTTACCTCAGAAATGGTCATCAATAAGATCCGCTTTAATCATCTCCTTGAAATATTCAAAGAGTTAAAAAATCTAACTATAACCCAATTATTTTTTCTTGATCAGGCAAAGGAAAGGATGGCTTCTGTTGAGGGAAGGCTGTTTTCGGAGTTTGTTCAAATTGATAAATTGGGTCAGCAGATTAAAGATCGGACAAATGAACTTTTCAGGGAGTATTCAGGGAGCACCTCACGGCTTAGCACGGTTATAAGCGATCTTGACCATGTGGTTATGGATGTGAGAATGCTTCCTGTTTCTACTGTATTTGATACCTTCCCCAGATTAGTTCGGGATATATCAAGGGAGGTAAATAAAGAGATAACCCTTGAGATTTGTGGCGGTGATACTGGATTAGATAAGATGATATTAGAGGAGATAAAGGATCCACTACTGCACCTGATTAGAAACTGCATTGACCATGGGCTTGAAACCCCGCAAGAGAGAATAGATGCCGGTAAGCCAAGGGCAGGAAAAATAGTCCTCTCTGCTAACCATGAGGCAGGAAGGATTGTTATCCGCATAGAAGATGATGGCAAGGGTATAGACCCAAAAAAAGTAAAACAGTCGGCTCTCTATAAAAAGGTGATAACCGTTCAGGAGGCAGAAAAGCTTTCGGATAAAGAGGCACTCTATCTGATATTTTTACCGGGATTCAGCACTAAAGAAATAATTACTGATGTCTCTGGCCGTGGTGTTGGATTGGATGTAGTCAAGAAGAATGTCGAAAAACTTAAGGGCACGGTTATGGTCCAATCCGATATTAATAAGGGAACAATATTTACTTTAATGTTGCCATTAACCCTTGCTACTATTCATGCTATGATTATCAGGGTAGGGTCTGAAATATTTGCTATCCCAACCGTAACCATAGAGGAAACAGTCAGGGTAGAGCTTCATGAGATAAAGACCGTAGTGGATAAGGATGTTGTCATTATTAATAATCGACACATTCCGGTTGTTCAATTGGCTTCTGTGCTTGACCTGAAGTCTACAGGGACAAAGAAAACAACCAGTAATAAACTGCCTATAATTATACTTAATGTGGATGAGACAAGGATAGGATTTTTGGTGGATGAGTTGATAAGCGAGGAAGAGGTAGTTATCAAGAATATGGGAGATTATCTTAAGAATGTTCCCAATACCGCTGGGGCAACCATCCTTGGTGAGGGCGAGGTAGTAATCATTCTTAATGTCTCAGAGTTGATAAAATCAGCTAAAATTGTGAAGGAAACTCATCTGTTAGATGATATTAAGGATGAGCAGTATCCAACATATTCCATTCTGGTGGTTGATGATGCAGCTGTTTTAAGGGGACTGGAGAAAAGTATGCTTGAGGGGGCTGGATATTCAGTTGATCTGGCTGTAGATGGAATGGATGGTTTTGAAAAGGCAAAGAAGAAGAAATATGATCTGATTGTGACAGATGTTGAAATGCCAAGAATGGATGGATTTGAGTTGACTATGAAACTAAGGGATGATGCTGTGTATAGGGATATACCTGTGGTTATCGTTACCGCCAGGGAAAAGGAAGAGGATAAAAAAAGAGGGATTGATGTTGGGGCAGATGCTTATATTGTCAAGACATCATTTGATCAGTCAAAATTGCTGGACACTGTGGAACAGTTGATTGGGTGAGGGATGTGGTAAGATATCGCACCGTTATTTATTGGTGCATAAATGTACTCTACCAGTTTTATTTATCATTTTATATTTGACATAATACCAACAGGACTTACGCAAAATGAGAAAACACCTACCATATATGGTGTTTTTGAAAAGCAATGCCCACCAGATGTGGTATGTAAAGTGATGTTTTGCGTAAGTCCTGACCAGGTTAAAAAGGAAACAGGAAACAAAATAAATGATAAATATTCGTGTATATGCAGACACCTCTGTTTTTGGTGGAATTTATGATAATAATTTTCAAGATGAAAGCAATGAATTCTTTGAAGAAGTTAAAAAAAATCGATTTGTCTTAATCACTTCCGCTGTGGTCCAAGCTGAAATTGAACCAGCACCGGAAAAAGTAAAGATTTTTTTTAATGATATGATAGAATTTGCAGAAATAGTAGATATTTCAACAGAAGCTCTTTATCTACGAGACGCGTACTTAAAAGCAGGCATTGTTACTTCAAAATATTCAGATGATGCCTTACATGTAGCTTTGGCTTCTGTGTCAAATTGTTCACTTATAGTTAGTTGGAATTTTAAGCATATAGTTCACTTTGAAAAAATTCCATTGTATAATGCCATAAATATATTAAATGGATACTCAAAAATAAAAATTTTTTCTCCATTAGAGGTAATCAAATATGAAGAAGAGTAAATTTAATTGTGTGAAAATGAAACGATGTGGTGCAGAGACCGTAGAAAAAAAAACGAGAACTATGACTGGAGAAGAAGAATATAAATTTTGGATAGAACAAACTCAGAACTTAAAACAGTTGCAGAAATTAAAATTGCAACGGAACAAAGTCCAATATGTCAACATATAACAAATCAATTCAGCAGATGGATCAAATACTATACGGAGCTGATTATTTCCTTGTGTCCCCAGCAATTCTCATTATAAAACTCGGCGAGCAACAATCGTAGCCCAACATTCTATGTTGGCTTTATAAAATGAGGATAGATATGCCAAGATAGAATCTTGGGCTACCCCATTAATGCCATAATGAGAATTGTTGCAGATGAACAGGCACAAATTAGCAGGAGAAAAATATGGGACGAATAGTTGCATCTGTAGAAATAAAAAATGCCAGTAATCCTGAATATCAAATCATGTGTGATGCTCTGGTGGATACAGGGGCATCTTATATGGTATTACCATCAGCATGGAAAAATAAATTGGGTGATATAGAAATCGTTGCTCAAATAGAAGTAGAATTGGCTAACCAAACTGTTCAAATAGGAGAAATATGTTGACCTGTAAAATTGCAGATAGAAGGATTCAGGCCAATATATACAGAGGTGTTATTCATAGATATGAAACCGGAAAATGGAATATATGAACCATTAATAGGTTATATTGTATTAGAACAATGTCAGGCTGGAATTGATATGCTTGGACACAGGCTTGTACATATAAAAAGAATGGATTTGAAATGATTCGGAGTGGGTGTGAAGGGGTAAAAGGATGATACGAGTTTTAGTAGTTGATGATTCTTTGGTTGTACGGGAGATAATTACCAAAATACTAAGGAGTGACCCAGAGATAGAGATAGTGGGGACAGCCAGAAATGGTGTTGAGGCAATTGATATGGCTGCTCGCTTGCGGCCATCAATTATTACCATGGATATTAATATGCCTATCAAGAATGGGCTTGAGGCTATTGAAGAGATCATGGCTTATACACCAATACCTATTCTGGTAATCAGTAGTCTTGGGAATAAGGAAGTGGGACTTGCCTTTAGAGCCATGGAGCTTGGTGCCTTAGATGTTTTTGAGAAGCCAACCATGGGGGTTTGGGAGGGTCAAGAAAAACTTGAACGAGAATTGAAGGCAAGGGTAAAGCTATTATCAAAGATAAAGGTGATAACACACCTTTCTGGTAAACGAAGGGAACAGCCGGCAGTTGAAGAACAAAGAGTAGAACAGCCGGTGGTGGAATATAAGGTGCAATCTCAAACGGACACCCACAAGGAGGTAGCACATCTGGCAGGGATGTCCCTACAGGTATCAAAGGGAAATGGCTTATTTGAAATAGTAGCCATTGGAACATCTACTGGAGGACCAAAGGCATTACAACAGGTTTTATCCCAGATACCAGGGGATTTCCCTCTGCCAATAGTTATTGTTCAGCATATTGTAAATGGGTTTACTGAAGGGTTGGTTGAATGGTTAGAGACACAATGCAAGCTTAAGGTGCAGTTGGGAAAAGACAGGAAATTATTGCAGGGTGGCATTGTTTATATTGCCCCTTCCATGTTTCATATGCGGATAGATGAATATAAACAGATACGGCTTGATGATTCACCAGCGGTTGGTGGATTTAAGCCAGCAGCCACCGTCCTTCTCTCATCAGTAGCAAAGGTTTATGGAAGTAAAGCTATTGGGGTTATTCTCACCGGTATGGGAGGGGATGGGGCAGAGGGCTTGAAAGAGATGAGGGATAAAGGGGCAGCAACCATTGCTCAGGATAAAAATACAAGTATCATCTTTGGAATGCCAAAGGTGGCTATAGATATGGGGGCAGCTCAAAAGGTATTGCCGGTGGATATAATTCCACTTGAGATTATGAGAATGGTAGGGGGATAGGGGAAAGTGAAAAACTAAAGTAACTACTCAGGTAAAGGAATTTACCACTCAAGACACAAAGAAACAAAGGTTCACAGTAACTACTTGTAGCTATATTGGACAGAAAAAACTACGAAATACGCGAAAAACAGCGAAAATTAATAATCAGAAGGAATTTGTGGAGCAGAATTTTTCGCGTTTTTTTGCGTTTTT
>MNYI01000015.1 GCA_001873945.1 Candidatus Desantisbacteria bacterium CG2_30_40_21 | reverse complement strand
TCTATTATTCCTAACCTGTCAATAAAAAATAATCGCAACCGTTCACAGCCTATATTTTTAACACAGAGGACACAGAGTATCAGGAGGGACACAGAGAAAGATTGCAATCGGCTTTCAGGTAAGATAACTCCTTATTGTATGAAAATCAGCCGTATGATGATTGGAATTTAAGCTCTGTGTCCCTCTGTCGTCTCTGTGAACTCTGTGTTAAAATATTATTAGTCGTGAACGGTTACTAAATAAGTTACCCGCAAAGCAAAGCGAAAGCGAGTAAACTCATCGCTCAAAAATGGCTCAAGTAGTATAGCTCTCGCAAATCCCTCACACAGGTTGCTATTTTTTTTATTGACACAACCACAAATTCATGATAAAATCTTGTCTACATATGGTAACTCCTCTGGACATAGAGAAATAATCCTAATTGCACAGGTCAAACTAATTTGGAGGTATGAAAATGAAATTCAAAATCACAACGCTATTATTAGTATTAACACTCTTTCCCTCTCTGCATAATGTCATGGCGGAAGAAACATCAACTCAAACCACGAGCGGGGAAATAGAGGATGTGACCATCAAGGGTAATATTAAACAAGAGATAAAAACTCAAAAACCCTTAGTCAGGATTGAAGAGGAGATAATTGAGATTGATATGCCTTCTATGGCGACAGAGGATCAGCTTTTTTCAAAAACACCTGCTGCACTGGAGATATGGCGTGAGGCTTATAGTCATATTTTATCCAGCGGACAGACAGCTTTTCCGGGATACACGGGTCTTGTAGAAACACCCATTGCCACATTTCAGCCACAGATTAAGGGTGAAAAAGTCATCTCTAAATGGGATTTGATTATCACTGATTCTAAGGGAAGGGATTTCAAAAAATTTAAGGGTTCAGGGAATCAAGCTATTGTTGTGGTCTGGGATGGCTATAATGATAAAAACGAGATAATCAATGTAGGGGATATGTATACCTATGTTTTTAATTATACAGATATGACCGGGAACCCTCATATGGTTGTTGGCAGGCCTTTTTCTATTAATGGGCTTGTTCATCAGGAAAAAAATGGATTATTCATCAGCATAGCTAACAAGGCATTGTTTGCTGAAGAAAGGGATACGATCAAAATCAGGGATGATGCTGTGCCTCTGCTTAAGGAAACAGCAGATAGATTAAAAGATTACTTTGGCTTACCTGTTTCAGTAACTGCATACGGAGACACTGCCTCCAAAGCCCTTCAGCAGGCTAAGGCTATGGCTGAATACTTAGCCAATAGCTTGATTATCTGGGTAGACCAGATAAAGGTTGCCGGCTATCAGGCAGAGCCAGAAAAACAACATATTGATGTAATTGTTAGCAATAGGTAAGAATTTCACTCCCACACAGGTGAAAAATTTTCAGTTGACATTAAACCAAATAAATGGTATGATGTCAGGTAATCGAGGACGGACATTCCTGTCCGCCATTTGGCTGGTTAAAAAACATGCCCTCCGTTATTCCATAGGAGACAACGATATGACCCAATCAGAGGCAGTGGTTACAAAAATTGACAGTATGGAGCTCAAGATTAAAGGGCTTACAGAGATAAGCCATTTAGCCACTATATCCACAAACCTTGACGAAATCATAGATTCAATCATGGATATGATCCTCAGGATTATGCGATGCGATGCCGGGACATTGATGTTAATCAATGAAACAAACAATTGCCTTGAGATTAAAACAATCAAGGGCAGAGATGCTGCGGCTATCAATAATTCTCCACTCAGGCTAAGTGAAGGAATAGCCGGCAGTGTGGCTGAAACAGGGGAAAGCATCAGTATCCCTGATCTTACCGGAAAAACAATCACTATCCCTGAAAATAATAATGAGGTAGACACAGGGTTGTATAATATTCTGTGCGTACCCATGAAGTTTAATAATCGGATAATAGGCATTGTTGAGATTATCAACAGACAAGAGAAACAGCCATTCAACCTTGAGGATATTGGCATCTTAGAGGCAATTGCGGCTCAGATAACTATGCTCATTGAAAACAGTCATCTCTTCAATCTGGCTCAAAAAGAGGCAAAGGCTCTTAGAACGCTGTTTGAGGTAAATGAGGTATTAAACTCAGCCAAAGATATTCAATCCCTGTTAGATTTGACCATAAAGCTGGCTGCCCGATTTATGACAGCTTCCACCTCTGTCCTGATGATATTAGATGATAAAGCTGATGAGCTGATTCTTAATGTATATGGAGAGGAATTATTACGAGAAAGAATAAAGGTGGGTGAAGGAATTGCCGGGATGGTGGCTAAAAATGGTGAGCCTATTTTGATTGAGAATGCAGAAACTGATATGCGATTTTCACCTGAGATTGATAATATCACCCAATATTCGGCAAATTCCATTCTGATTGTTCCATTAAAAACAAGGTATAAGATTATAGGGGTCATGGAGGTTATCAACAAAACAGATAATACCAGATTTAACTCTAAAGATAAGGAATTCTTTTGTCTTTTTGCCAATCAGGTTACCTCAGCCATAGAACATGCCAGATCACACATGGTAGATATACCCTTTCCAAAACCAATAACAAGCCCCCACGAAAAACCACGCATGGGGGAGATATTGATCAGTTATAACCTGCTTAATAATAATCAACTCCATGAGGCACTGGATTATCAATCACAAAACGGGGGAAAGATTGGAGAAATATTGCTCCGTCTGGGTATGGTTACCGAGGATGCAGTCAATTGTGCCCTTAGCACCCAATTGGATATACCCTATGTCTGGTTAAAAGCTGATATGGTAGATATAGATGCTGTCAAAACACTTCCAAGGGATATGCTGGAGAGGTGTATTATTATCCCTATCATGAAGATAGACAATGAACTAACATTAATAATGAACGATCCGCTTGACATGGAGATGATTGAGAATGTCCAAAGAATTACTAATTGCAATATAAGGGTTTCTCTTGGTTCTAAGGAAAATATTATAAATATTATTCGTGAGATTTTGGGAATAAAGGGAACGGAATCAAAGGAATTAGATGTAAATAGCAAGGGTTTTCTCCATGAGGTCTCTGGGGAAACTTTTCTTTCCAGTCATCTTGAACAGGCATTAAAGGTTGGAGCTGAAGAGATACACCTTGAGCCGACAGAAAACGGCTTATGGATACGATACAGACAGTTGGGTATATTAGAGGAAAAGGGAAGGGTTTCTTTAAGCCTTCATCCAGAGGTGGTGTTTAAGGCAAAAATGATTGGCGGGCTTGATATCTTAAAGGAAGGGGTTGCTCAGGAAAACGAGTTAGTAACCAGAATTGGGGATAGAAATGTGGGGCTGACCATAACCACAATGCCTACTGCCTTTGGTGAATCTATTTTTATTCAACTCTTCCCCATAGATATTCAGGTGCCTTCTATTGATACTATTGGCTTTGATCCCAATGTCATCCCAGGAATAAAGGGAATGATGCAAAGGTCAACGGGAGTGGTGATTGTTACTGGTCCAGGACGGAGCGGTAAAACAACTACTGCTTATTCCTTGCTCAAAGAGGTGGATGCAAATAAGAGAAAAGTAGCTACCATTGAGTCCCATATCTCACCATATCAAGAGGCTAAATTTGTTCAGGTAAAAACAAAGGATATATTATCTACCTTAAAAATTGCCCTGAAACAGGAGCCAGATGTAATTATGCTTGGTGAGGCAGATGAATCTATTATTGCCTTTGGACTCAAAAGTTGCTTGCATGGTAAATTAATAATATTACAGCAGGAATTCCCTACTTGTTTTGATGTGCTTCACCATCTGTTTGAGGTTGCAGGTGGTATTGTTGTTGCCTCAAGCCTTCTTGGAATTATTGCTCAACGAATGCCGCGGGCATTGTGCTGGAGATGTAAGGGAGATGGGTGTGAAGCCTGCAACTATTCTGGATATGATGGATATGCCCCTATCTTTGAGGTATTTTTTGTTGATGAGGAGTGGAGAGAGTTTATTAGGGGAGGAAATATTGATGAGGTAAAAAATCTGGCTACAAAAAGTGGGTTTGTTGACCTCAGGGGTGAAGCACTGAAAAAGATTGAAACTGGTCAGGCAACGGTTGCAGAGATGCTGACCAAGGGGGTGATTATATGATAGATGTATCTGAATTACTCCTTTTAACCAAAGAAAAAAACGCCTCTGACCTTCACCTTTCTGCAGGCATACCCCCAACACTACGAATTCATGGCACATTAGAAAAGGTGAGCAATGAGCTATTGAGCAAAGAAGATATGCATACCATGCTTTATGATGTCCTCAGCGATGAGAATAGGGCAAGGTTTGAAGAAAATAAAGAGCTTGACTTTTCCATTGAATTGTCGGGTGTAGGGCGATTCAGGGTAAATGCCTTCTATCAACGCCGTGGAGAAGGGGCATCATTCAGGCTTATTCCAGAGGTTATTAAATCCATTGCTGACCTTGGTTTACCTCCAATTGTAGAAAAACTTGCCCATATAGAAAGGGGTTTGGTGCTGGTTACTGGTCCAACAGGGTCGGGTAAGAGTACAACCCTTGCTTCCATGATTGATATTATCAATGTGGAACGCTACCAACATATCATTACCATTGAAGACCCTATTGAATTTGTGCATCAGGCAAAGAATTGTCTGGTCAACCAGAGAGAGATTGGCTTTCATACTAAATCATTTACCGCTGCCCTTCGCAGTGCTTTAAGAGAGGATCCAGATGTAATTCTGGTGGGTGAAATGCGTGACCTTGAGACCATTTCCATGGCTTTAACCGCAGCTGAAACAGGACATGTTGTTTTTGCTACCCTTCACACCAATTCTGCCCCTCAGACAATCGACCGTATCGTAGATGTATTCCCACCCCATCAACAGTCTCAGATAAGGGCACAGCTGTCTGATTCATTGCAGGGGGTTGTTTCACAAACATTGATTCCAGTCATGGATGGACGGGGAAGGGTTTGTGCAGCAGAGGTTATGGTGGCTTCATCAGCCATTCGCAACCTGATTCGAGAGGGGAAAACCCATCAGATGCCATCCATCATCCAAACCTCAGCTAGAGATGGGATGCAGAGCATGGATCAAACACTGCGGAATTTGGTTATGCAACGCAAAATATCCCCTGATGATGCCTTGAGATTTGCCATTGACAAGAGCGGGTTTGAAAGATCACATCCTGCACCAGCAGGTATGAGTACTGGTGCTGGTGCCCCCTCCAAGTATGGTCAGCCTCAACAAAGACCAGTCGGCGAACCACCAAGAGGAATAGGGCAGAGGTTTTATTAAGGCACACATGCCAGTAGCAAGTGCAACACTTGCCACTGGCATGTGCGGTGGCAGACACTAAGACAAGAACCTCAACGCTGTCTTAATCAAATCTTCAATCCCATAAATACTACCCAGAGCACCCTCAGCCTTTTGTACAGCCACCTGTGCCGCTGTCCTTTTGTATCCTAAAGAAACAAGAGCCATGATAGCATCTTCTTTTACCTCTTCCCCATGAAGAGGGACAATTTCCGAGAAGGTGGTTTGGGTAGAAAACTTTTCCTTTAGTTCCAGAATTATCCTCTGGGCACTTTTCTTCCCTACGCCAGCTACACCGGTTAATCTCTTGACATCATCCCGAATAACAGACTGTTCAAATTCTTCTGCTGAAAGCGTGGAAAGCACGGCTAAGGCTGTTCTTGCACCAATCCCGCTTACAGAAATCAGGGCAAGGAATATCCTTTTTTCGTCCGCAGTAAAGAATCCATAAAGCAGAAGGCTATCCTCCCGAACAACCAGATGGGTAAAAAGTGTAACGGTTTCATTTGGCTCGGATAATTGGTGGTAAGTAGAAATCGGGATATGTATCCCATAACCCACACCACCCACATCAATCAAGGCATAGGTTGGCAGCTTTTTTATGAGTTTGCCGGAAATGGTATCTATCATGTGAAAACCTCCCTCGCTTGCCTTGATTATATACAGTATGTTTGCGTCAACCTCTCGCTGCTTTATTATTCCACACTTGTATATACAGAAATAAAGGCACCATCCCATCGGACCGTATGCTCATTCTTGGCTATAATCGTAAGCTGAATTGGACGGTCTGGGTTTATAATCTGTTTGAATTGTTCTGTACAATCAAGTATGAGATTTATCGACTTTCCATTATATATCCCCTTTAGTATTCCAAGGCATTGCGGGATGGAGGTATCGGTATTCTCATCAGCAGCCGGATAATTCATAAATACGGCAAGCCCTATTTCTCCTTGTTTAACTTCTTCGGGCAATGTTGCCTCATCAATTCTGATATTGGCACTGACAATCTTGTTTTTATCAAAACTGGCAGGCAATTGTTTAGCAGGGGCTTTGTATACCTTGTCTGCTTTCCTGTTTTCATAAATAAAATTAAATACATTAATGCTTTGTTCTCCACGAAGGTCTTTTTGCATCTGCTCCTTTACTATCTCAATATCATATCCCTGTCCAAGGAGAAACATCATTTTGACCAATGCCGCCTCTGGAGTCATATTTACTCCGCTTATAACCCCCAGCCTTGATAAGGTAGCACTGGCATCATAAAGTCCCATTTCTACCATTCCCTGAGGACACTGGGTGATATTAACAATCGCTAAGTTTTTTTTGTTAATTGCTCTTTCAATCTCCTTCAAAAAATCTGGATCCGTAGGGGCATTGCCTGCCCCATAGGTTCTAAAAACTATACCTTTTAGCCCATCTATACTAAAAACACTGTTTAGTATTTCTGGACTTATACCTGGAAATATATCAAAGAGCATAACCTTTTTTTCCAGAGTTTCATTAATAAAAAATCCTTCTGTTGATGATTTTCGAATTACCTTTGTATTAATCTCTATATGCTCACCTGCTTCTCCGAGTGGTGGGTAATTAGGGGTAGCGAATCCTGAATAGCCACTTGAGCTGACCTTTCTGGCTCGGTTTCCGCGTAATATTACATTATTAAAACAGATACAAACCTCCGGAATCAGCGGTAACTTAAAACCCTCCGGAGCAGCAATGGTTAAAGAGGTTACCAGATTTTGAACTGCATCGCTTCTTGGTTGGCCAATTGATAATTGGGAACCCGTAATAATGACAGGTTTATCAAGATTTTCAAGTAAAAAGGAGAGGGCTGTAGCTGTATATGTCATTGTATCTGTGCCATGAAGAATAACAAAACCATCAAATTTCTTATAGTTGTCTCTGATAACCCTGGCAATATCAATCCAATAATCAGGGTGCATGTCTGAAGAGTCAATTAGCTTCATTTCCTGTAACTCAACATCCAGAGGAAGATTCTCTAAAACAGGAGCAAAACCCTGAAGTTTCTCCCATGTAGCCGGAACTAAGGGGCTGAGTGGATTACCCTTTTCCTTTGGAAGCATGCCGATAGTCCCACCGGTATAGATCATTAAAACTTTGCCCTTTTTGCCATTACTGGCAGTATTATTTGCAACCATTTTAACCTCCTCAGAGAAATCTGCCCTCAACCAATAACTGAGGCATTACCCTAATTATTCCACCAGCATCCTTAAATTCTCCTCCAGCCTCTCTCTATTCTTCTCAAGTAATGAACCCTGTTCCTTCACCTTGTCTACTACCTCCTGCGGTGCCTTATTAATAAAGCTTGGATTGTTTAACTTAGACTGGATACCACACAACGCCTGTTCTATCCCTTCCATCTGTTTTTTGAGCCGCACTTTCTCCTTTTCCAGATCAATTAATCCCTTTAAGGGGATGTAAATTTCTGTACCCTTTGCCACAGCTACGGCTGAAGCGTGGGGTTTTTCTGCCTCAGGGTCAAAAATAATTTCATCAATATTGCCCAATTGTCTGATATACTTGATACCCGTTCGGAGTACCTCAGCGGTTTCCTCCAGATGTTGTTTGACTATAATCCTGGGCAGGCACATTTTTGGCGGGATATTCATCATGGAACGGATATTCCGAATAGCACTAACCACCTCCATGACCAGCTCCATATCCTCTATTATCTTGATATTAATTGACTCATGGACGACCTCTGGCCATTTAGAGAACATGATTGTTGTCTCATGTTTTTTGTCCACCTCTGGAGGGAATAACAACCCCCCAGCCCCCTTTGATAAGGGGGAATATGGGGAGGATATTTCTCTTTCTGGCAGCCTTTGCCATAATTCCTCGGTAATAAACGGCATAAATGGATGAAGCAACTTCAGGATGGACTCAAAGGTTGTTGCTAATAAATATTGCACAGGCTCCCTTGCCTCATCCTTTTGGTACAGCCTTGGCTTGACCAACTCCAGATACCAATCACAGTATTCATGCCAGACAAAGCCATAAACAATTGCAGATGCCTCCGCAAAATTGAAAGACTCCAGTGCTTGGGTAACTTGTTTAATTGTCTGATTAAGCCGCGAAACTATCCACTCATCAGCCACCTCTTGTTTGCCTTCTGCCTTCTGACCATCATAGTCGTCCAGATTCATGAGAATAAACCTGCCCGCATTCCAGAGTTTATTGCAAAAGTGCTTATACCCTTCGATTCGTTCCTCGGAAAGCAGGATATCTCGTCCTTGAACAGCCATAATGGCTAAGGTAAACCGTAGGGCATCAGTGCCGTAATCATCGATAACATGAAGCGGATCAATCACATTGCCCTTTGACTTACTCATCTTTTGACCCTCAGCATCCCGAATAAGGGCATGGATATAGACCTTATGGAAAGGGACTTTCCCCTGGAATTTCAAGCCCGTCATGATCATTCTGGCTACCCAGAAAAAGATGATGTCAAAGCCTGTAGAAAGAACACTGGTTGGATAAAATCTTTTGATATCAATCGTATTATCAGGCCAACCAAGCGTAGAAAATGGCCAGAGTGCCGATGAAAACCATGTGTCAAGCACATCCTCATCCTGTTTCAGTTCACCGCCACAGGCAGTACAAACACAAGGGTCTTCCCTTTCAACCAATACCTTGCCACACTGCTGGCAATACCAGACCGGAATACGATGTCCCCACCATATCTGTCTGGAAATGCACCAGTCTTTAATATTCCTCATCCACTCAAAGTATGTCTTTTCCCAGCTTTTAGGAATAAATTCTACCCTGCCATCCTCTACAGCCTTGATTGCCTCATCAGCCAGATCTTTCATACAAACAAACCATTGTGGAGAAAGGTATGGCTCAACAATAGTATGACATCGATAGCAATGTCCTACTGATAAGGCATGTTCTTCAATCTTTTCCACAAGCCCTTGCTCTTGCAAATCTTGTATCAAATGCTTGCGGCATTCATACCTGTCCTGTCCTTGATAGCATCCAGCGTTTTCATTCATGGTTGCATCAGGGTTCAGGATATTTATCTGTGGTAGGTTGTGTCTTTTGCCAATCTCAAAATCATTGGGGTCATGGGCAGGGGTAACCTTTACCGCACCAGTCCCAAATTCAGGCTCAACAAAAGAATCAGCAATAATGGGTATTCTACGATTCAGCACAGGCAGGATAACGAATTTCCCAATCAAGCCACGATACCGTTCATCCTTTGGGTTTACAGCAACAGCAGTATCTCCAAGCATGGTTTCTGGGCGGGTGGTAGCTACAATGATATAGGATTGTGGATCAAGTATCGGGGATCGTGGATTTGTTGCATTTGCTGTGCTATCTTCTTCATCCTCAATCGGATACCTCAGATAATAAAGATGTCCCTCTATTGCTTTATGCTCTGCCTCAATATCTGAAAGGGCAGTATGACACCTCGGGCACCAATTGACAATGTAATTACCCCGATAGATAAACCCTTCCTCATAAAGCCTGACAAAAACCTCCCTGACTGCCTTTGACAAGCCATCATCCATGGTAAACCTTATCCTTGACCAATCACAGGAAGAACCAAGCCGTTTCAATTGCTGAATAATTATATCACCATACTGCTTTTTCCACTCCCATACCCGTTTGATGAATTTCTCACGACCCAAATCGTTTCGGGTTAATCCCTGCTTCTTCAGCTCTCGCTCCACCACATTCTGAGTAGCAATACCAGCATGATCCGTGCCTGGCACCCAGAGGACATTGATCCCTTGCATCCGTTTCCACCGAGCCAGAATATCTTGAAGGGTATTATTCAAGGCATGTCCCATATGGAGTGAGCCGGTTATATTTGGCGGTGGGATAACCATAGAAAAACAAGGCTTATCATTATCCTCATCCGGCATAAAACAATTATTATCTGTCCAATACTTGTACCATTTTTCTTCTACATCATGCGACTCATAGGCTTTTGGAATATCTGCTGTGTTCATTAGTCCACTCCTTATATTTGATTCAAGAGATTGAGGGGGTTCAAGTGGGATAGCCCACTGTCCCTATTACAAACAAACACACCCCATGCTTGACCATGGGGTGTATTTGTTTGTATTTGCTAATTAATGACTATCACCATGTTTCCATTATGATACAAAAGCCCTCATTGCCGAAGAGGGAATATCTCTATCGGAGGTAACTACTCAGGTAAAGTAATTCACCACGGAGAACACATAAATTGATAGGTTGATGAGTTTATAGGTTAAAGGAACACAGATCCATAATTCATAACCATTT
>MNYI01000040.1 GCA_001873945.1 Candidatus Desantisbacteria bacterium CG2_30_40_21 | reverse complement strand
ACCACCGGAAATCAACCAGCCAAGATCTAATTTTGCCCCACCCATCAGGCATTCTTTATCGGTTATGCCTTTTAGCAAAATCAAGAGTGGTGCCTTTTTATCCTTCATAGCTGTATCAGATTTGAGAATAAAATATCCATTACTGCTATCTATTGCCCGATTGCCCTTAGAATCAACCACTGAGACCGTAACCGATAACCTGTCTGAGACCACTGGTGGTATGGTCCAGATATAGGCATTCGGTTCGGCTGATTGTTGTTTTAGCCCCTTGATAATATTAGGGTTAAGAGGATATAAGCCATCCATGGCATATGAAATATCTACGGTATATGGTGGAATGCCACCTTTAATATCCCAGACGATATTTTGCTGATTACCTATATTCCAGACCTCACCCCCATCAGGAGAGGTTAAGGATGCCTTCAAATCTGTCTGATAATAATCCACGGTTATTTTCCCCAAGGGCAATTCAGAAGGGTAGGGGACATTGATTATCTCCAAGCCCTGATAATCATTTGCCACAAAGGCATATCCGTTAGCCACAGCTATGTCAAATGCCTTACCCGTTGTCTTATAGGTATTAATCAGCCTCGGATTGGTTAGTTCAGTGAGGTCAACAATATGGATACCCTGACCACTGGCAGCAATATAGGCGTACCTATCGAATCCAACAATGTCATAGAGGTTGCCGGGCAGACTGAGCCTTGCCTTTAAGACAGGATTTTGAGGATTAGAAACATCTATCACCTCTAAAAGTGATTGATAATTGACCAGATAGGCATAATTATTGGTAACGAATACACCCTTTGCCTGAGCATTATTCTTATAGGTTGACAGCAGAGTCGGATGGGTGGGATCAGAAATATCCACAATATACATCCCGCTTTTGTCATCAGCTATATAGGCATAATTATTTAACACATATATTCCTCGGCATTGTGCTCCGACAATCAATAGACTGCTAGCAATAACAGGCTGCAATGGATTAGAAATATCGATTATCTGCAACCCTCCGCGATAATCAGCCACAAAGGCATACTTGCCCACAACCTGTACATCGTAAGCCCAACCCGGTGTATCACAGCTGCCAAGTAGTACCGGATTTTTAGGGGAAGAAATATCAATAATTTGCAGCCCTGCATAACCATCGGCTACAAAAGCATACTTGCCGGAAACGAAAACCTCGTATGCCCAACCGTCTGTGTCATACCTGCCTGTTGGAATAGGCTTTTCAGGGTTAGAAATATCTATTATCTCCAGCCCTTGCTGAAAGTTAGCTATATAGGCGTATCCATCCTGAACAAAAACCCCATAAGCTGTGTGCAAAGCATCATACTTACCAATTAGTCGGGATATTTCCATATCCCCATCAGCGAACTTAAACCGTCCCAACTCAGGGTCAACACCAATATATCCAGGGGTTATCTTTACATCAGGCCAGCCAGCAGCATTAGACAGATCCATGCCAAGGAGCTTTTTTCTTGTTTCAGCTGGTGTGGAGTCAAGGCAGAGATTCTGCCCGTCAACGAAAATAGCAATACTTCCATCATTTACTTCAAGCCTTGAAAGTGGTGCGTTTTCTTTATTGGAAAGCTGCTTATCCGTGTTATCTGGCATGAACCTGAATGAGTTTGGATTATTATCACCAGCATCAGAGGGGATGGCATTTTTTATCTGTTGGGCATGAATGCTTGCGGGAATAAACATAATGAGACAAAGCAAAAGAGATACGAATTGGTTCATTGTTTGGAGCCTCCAGGGGCATAGCTACGGCATAAAGGCATAAGATAAGGCACAAAAGGGCACAGAGGCTCTCTTCCCCTCCATTAATTCCCCCTTTGAAGGGGGTCAGGGGGATGTCATCCTTTTTGAACCTGTGTGCTGAATGCCAAATATTGTGAAAGAGGAAAAACAGAAAGGATTGAGCATCCCTTCATCAAGGGATACCAAAAGCAGATTCTGCACTACCACATTCATCTTCCACGCATGATAATGTATGCAAGTTTCATGCCAGATTAGCCGTTTGTATGCGTAACCATAAGTGCAAAAAATGGTTAGCAAATAAAGAACGGGTAGTTATATTCGCAGGTATGTATGCTTTTTGGACAGAACTGTCCAAAATATATGTCCAATTATTGGACACTCGTATTTAATGTCCCCCGAGCTGGTGATGGGATAGGGGGGGGTGGAAAAAATAACCGTGGCGATTAAAATGTCGGTTGCATTTGACTTGCGATTACTCCATTATTGAATTCCCTGCCATTCATAGCCTGTATCTATCCCCAGAACAGACAACACCTTACTAATCATGGCATCCACAAGCTCATCTATGGTAACAGGATTGGCATAAAATGGTGGCATAGCTGGAACAATATCTGCCCCCATACTTCTCAATGAAAGCATATTCCTGAGATGTATCTCGCTTAACGGAGTCTCGCGAGGCACAAGGACAAGTTGTCTTCTTTCCTTTATAACAACATCTGCTGCTCGCTGGAGAAGATTATTTGAATTACCACAAGCAATAGCAGACAGGGTAGACATGCTGCATGGGATAACAATCATTGCCTCTATCTTAAAAGAACCACTTGCAATTGATGTATTTAAGATATGATAATCCAGGGGATGGAGATTTTTGAATCCCTCAAAGCAAGCGATAACATCATTGATTCCAAGCTCCTGTTTGAATACTTCCCTTGCTGGATCAGTAACCATCAGGAAAACATCGTATCCCGCCTCCAGCAGTATTTCAACCAACCTCTTGCCATAAATAACACCACTTGCCCCTGTAATACCTACGACATATCGTTTCATTCATATTTCTCCAAATTCGTAACTACTCAGCTGCTGATTTACGCTGATATTTTTTCTTTTACTATCTGTGTTCATCTGCGTCCATCTGTGGTTGAGTAGTTACTCAAATTCAGCTTTCAGCCTTGCTACCCTTACCAAATCCTCCGGTGTATCAACGCCAATAGTGTCATATTCTGTCTCTAACACCTTTATTTTGTAACCATTCTCCAAAACACGCAGTTGTTCAAGGGATTCAACAGCCTCTAATACCGAATACGGCAAGTTGTTAATCGTTAGTAAAAACTCCCGGCGATACCCATACAAGCCTATATGCTTATACCAATGGAGTGATGGTATGTCCACCCTTTTGTATGGTATTCCTGCCCGCGAAAAATACAGGGCATATCCATCTTTATCAGTTACCACCTTGACCACATGCGGGTTATTTATCTCATCCTTATTGGTTATCTTTTTCTTGAGTGTTGCCATATAAATATCAGAGTCTGCCTGCATCGAATGAACCACTTGATCAATCATATCTGGCTCAATCAATGGTTCATCCCCCTGAATATTAATAATAATTTCAGCATCCAGCTTTGAGGCAACCTCAGCCACACGCATCGTACCGCAGGTATGATTCAAGGATGTTAATAAGACATTGCCCCCAAATCCACGAACAGATTCACATATCCTCTCATCATCTGTAGCCACAATAACCTGTTCCAGAAGCCTGCTTTTTTTGGCTTGTTCATAAACCCATTGGATCATAGGCTTACCACAAAGTTCAACCAATGGCTTGCCCGGAAATCGAGTTGAAGCAAAACGAACAGGAATAATACCAATTGCTTTTTCCATACTTAAAACCTTTTATAACTATTTGTTGTTTAGGCTGTAGGATGATTAAAGAATGCGAAAATAGAAGAAAAATTGGATATTGTTCGTAGTTCCGCATTCTATTTAATTACCCCAAACCTACCTTGTTCTATATGCCCACTTACTGAGTCTTGAATGGTATAGATATAAACACCGCTGGCTACCTTTTCACCATCATTATTTTTGCAGTCCCATGTCCATTCAGCCTTATCATTGGCTGTATGTTCTTGCTCGCCATATACCAATTCACCTGCCATATTGAATATTCTTACACTTACCCGCTCGGTTAATCTGGTAAATGTTATCCACCCTTCCTTTGTTGGATTGGGATAGACAATTATATTTTGTGGAGGAATTCGGACTAAAATAGCTACCCTGAATATAGAAAGATGTGTAACCTCTACTGTTACAGTATGGTTGGTAGTATCCACTATACCACCTACTAACTCCCATTTCTTAGTGTCTGGATTCATCCAGAAGATGCGTAAGCCTTTAGCTCTATCCTCCATGATGGCAGCAGAATAGGGGATAGTAATCTTGAATTTGCCTGTGGTTGTGCCTTTGGTAATATCATCTTCATGGCACAGCTTAAACTCCCTCACTGCTTCAGCCAAGCCAGATATATCCACTCCTTTTGGTAGATTCTGATCAGCTACAGCAAAATTAGCCTTATCTGGCTCAGTGTTGATGGTAAGGGTTAAGGTGCCTGCATAAGGATTGTTGATTATCTCTATAGATGTATTGTCAGTGGCTGTAGCAATTACATCTATTTGACTGGGCAATACCTCTTTTTTACAGGAAACCACCTCAATAATCACAGTAGTAGAACCAACATTTCCTGCTTGATCCTGAACACTCACAACGATGACATTTCTTCCCGAATAAAGGGTTAAGGTAGCAGTAAACGAGTCTCCACCAATATTAAGCGAGCTTGGTGTTCCATTATTATGAGTTAAAGTGCCGAAGTTAGAATCTGTTCCAGTTACTGTCCCTGAAAGTGTTGTTTGGGTAGCGGTAAGAATAAAACCATTTGTGGGTGTCCCTATAATAACAATTGGTGGAGTCTTATCTATCTTGATTATATTGGCTGCTGTCTTTACCGTCTCAGTGTTACCTGCGTTATCAACCGAGAAGTATTTGATAGTATATGTGCCGTCAACAGTCAGATTGATAGTCGTTCCAGTAGCAAAGTTTGTTGAACCATCTGTGGTATAATAAGTCTTAGCCACGCCAGAAACAGCATCAGTTGTGGTCAAGATAACTATCACATCCGTTTTCTGCCAGCCTGATGGGGCATTGTCTGTGGTAGATGGCGGGGTTGTGTCTATCTTGATTGTCTTTGTCCGTGTTGTCTCCGTGTTATCTGCATTATCAACTGAGAAATAGGCTAATGTATTTGTTCCTTCAGCAGAGATGGAAGCAGTTGTCCCTTCATTCCACCCCTTTTGATTGATAGAGTAGTAAGTCTTAGACACGCCTGAGAGATTATCAGATGGGCTAAGGGTAACGGTAACGGTAGCCTTCTGCCAGCCTGATGGGGCATTGTCTGTGGTAGATGGACAAAGGGTGTCAATGGTTATTGGCAAGGCAGCATTCACAGATGTAGTAGTCCCATCAATCTCAAGGTGTCCAACAACAACCGCATCCTTAATATTATCCCCATTTTTAACCGTATATGCTCCGGTGTATGTACCGGGAGATGTTTCTGCCATGGATATGCTAAATGTTAATGTTCCAATATCAAAGGTGGCTGTCCCGTTTGATTGTCCAATTAAGGTTACATTCAAGACATCACTTGTTTTCAAAGGAGTGGTAATATTGTGAAAGACGGAGGTGATAATTTCCTTAACTGTCAAGCTCCCATAAAGATATGAAGTCTGATTTGCTGCCACTGTTATGCTCCCTACCCAATCGCAATAACCGGCTTTGGTTAGCTTGATAGTGTGCGTGCCGGGGATGATGCCGGTTAAGATAGCCGGGGTAACTGTGCCTGTGTTTGTTCCGTCAAGGAAAATGTTAGCTCCATATGGTGTAGAAATAACAGTAGATGCTCCAGCCTCAGCGATAGCATAGAGCTTTCCATCACCTAACCCAACAAAGACTGTGCCATCAATACCTATCGATGGGGAGGAGGAGAAGGCATACACACTGTTAGTATAGCTCCATTTAAGGCTGCCATCAGGGTTGAGGGCATAGAGTTTGCCATCAAATGACCCAACGAAAACTGTGCCATCAGCACCTATGGCTGGGGAGGATACCACAGAGCCTCCCGTAGTATAGCTCCATTTAAGACTACCATCAAGGTTGAGGGCATAGAGTTTTTTATCATGTGACCCAACAAAGACTGTGCCATCAGCACCTATGGCTGGGGAGGAGGACACAGAGTCTCCTGTAGTATAACTCCATTTAAGACTACCATCAGGGTTGAGGGCATAGAGTTTTTTATCACATGACCCAACAAAAACTGTGCCATCAGCACCTATGGCTGGGGAGGAGGACACATCGCTTCCTGTAGTATAGCTCCATTTAAGGCTACCATCCGGATTGAGGGCATAGAGTTTGTCATTATCTGACCCAACGAAGACTGTGCCATCAGCACCTATGTCCGGGGAGGAGGAGTACACACCGCCTCCTGTAGTATAGCTCCATTTAAGGCTGCCATCAGGGTTGAGAGCATAGAGTTTTTTATCAGATGACCCAACGAATACTGTGCCATCAGTACCTATGGCTGGAGAGGATAACACATTTCCTTTTGTAGCATAGTTCCATTTAAGTACTGGGTTATTAGGCCCATTGTATAGACTCCTACCTGTGTGCTGGCCGTCATGGCGAAACATTGGACAGGGGGTATCTGTTATCGGTGTTGAAATATTCAAAGTTATATCGCAATACTGAGGATTATTCTCTACACCTGATGCTGTGATTGTAATTCGCCCTTGGTAAGTGTTTGGAGAAAGATTGTTTACATTGACAAATACCTGTATATTCTGAGAACTTCCAGTAGAAACAATTCCACTGTAAGAGCTTGGAGATAACCAATTGGCATTACTGCTTGCAGTCCAGCTCATATTACTTTGACCATCGTTGTAGATAGTTAAATTCTGAGAATTTGGATTTGTCCCTTGTTGGATATTGAAGGACATATTAGCAGGATATATCCGCAATTTGGGATGTTGTTCTGTTATATCAACTCCACTGAGCGATATATTTATAGGGCTTGTTTGATTTGTTGCATTATGGATAATTTGTAAATTTTGTGAGAACTGCATTACTGAAGTAGGTGAGAAACAAATTTCTACTGTTCTTGAATTACCAGGAAGTAGGTTAAAAGACCCTCCGCCGCTAACAATAGAAAACGGTGCAGAGAGATTATGTATACTTCCAGTAAGGTTATCTATAGAGTTAGATTGATTTGTAATTACTACTTGTTGATTAGGTGATGATTGTCCAACGGTAACATTACCAAAGTTTATTGATGAAGGAGTTACAGAGATATTAATAGTTGTAGGTGGTGGATTGTATGTTCCAGTAATGTTTTGATTGTCTTGATTTCCATTTAATGGATTGTAACTCTTACTTGTAGGATTAAAAATATAACCTGTTTTGCTTGATGTTACTGTGTAATTGCCTGACGGTAGATTTAAAAATCCATAATATCCAGCAGCATATGGGATTAGACCTGTTGTGAAATTTTGATTGCTTGCACCTGATAATGTTACTGTTACTCCACTGATTCCATTATCACTACCATCTTTTACATAGCCTGTTATAGAGTAAGTGGGTGGTGCAGTTACCTCAAAATACGCACTATTAGCCCAATTCCAGGAATCTGTGAGAATATCTTTGTTGTTGAGATAGGTGTAGATATACTGAGGTCTGATGTAGTATTTGCCTGTAGCAGTAGGGGTGAAATAAAAGAGGTACTCCTTGGTGCTATTACCACTTACTGATTGATAGGCACTGGTTGATGAATAATCGTAGGAAGAATTTTTGTCTCGGTCTGCTTGACAAGTTGCTTTTGCATTGTTAGAGAAAGAAACTACATTCTTCACTGTAATAATCATTTGGACAGTCTCACCTAATGTGAAACTTGTTTTGGAATTGTTGTTTGTATCTTTTGTGACAATAGACTCGGCATAGGGCATATATCTTTGGATTGTTGCTTCTGTAATCTGACCAGAGTTTATCTCTACATTTTCTTTACTGCCCCAGAATTCATCATTATAATATACCTCAAAATGATATTTCCCTGTATCAATATTAGCCCAAGAGGCTTTACCGTTGGAGTCGGTAGTCTTTACATCAATAGGTGTCCAATCTGTCTTGTAGTAAACTACCTTTGCCCCGGAAGTGAGGTTTCCATTCCAAGTTTTGACATATATATTCAGGTTGCCTGTTACTGCAGAAATTTTCTCTAACCAATTTTCTACACACCAACCTTTTTTATCTCCAAATTGCACATACCACCAATAGTATCCATAGGAAAATTTACCATTACCAGGATCACTAAGCACTTGTCCTGTGGAATTTGGAATTAAGGTAGTTATTTTAGATTCTTGTATTGAAAGTCCTGGACCGCTCCTCATATTCAAATCAGCAGTGGTTTTTATAGAATCCCCGGAGTTAAATTTTGTAGAGACAGGTGGAGAAGAATAATCATCTACCATATTATTGTATCTTATAGGTGTATAACTATTATATCTGGGCAAAATGCGATGAATAACTTTATCATAGCTACCTGTAGTAGATTCATACATATACATCTGATTAGTTCCCTCAGTGAAACAATCAAATAATCTCGTATGACTTCCCGGTTTATTAGTAATATCACCCTGTTTTAAGTCTGTCCAGCTAATTGCAGTTGAAATTTTATCCAATCCGTTAGTGCTTTCCTTAGAGCCTAATTCCCAACATCTTGATACAAAACCTGAGCAATCAACGCCTGCAAAATTTGTGTATATATGCATAGAGTCACACAGCTTATTGTTACCAGCAACAACACCATTATTTATTTTCGTTTTGAATTGCTCAACCATATCAAAACCACCCCAATTATAAGCCACTCCTGTATAGTTTCTTCCAACGGACCAATCATTGTATGTAGAATTAGCATTACCAGACATACAAGTCCAAGAATAATTCTTATAATAATCAGCTATTGTTTTTGCTTGTCCCCTCGTAATTGCAAATGCAGAATTTACAAACAGGCAACTTAATATCCCTATAATAAAGAATAAGTTATGTATTTTTATGTTACTTATCCTCCTTTTCCAATATTTGTTGCCATTTGACTACTATCACACCTTCCGGTGTTGTCAAAAGATGATAGATATTGCCTTGACTATCTATAGCTATTTTTTTGTAGATTGGTGTAAGATAATCATTCGGTAGTTCAATTTCAGCCAGCATATTGCCTTTCAAATCATATTTTTTAACTTCCAAATGAACATAATTATCCGATGTAATCCTTTCAGTCTCAATATAAATTGCATCATGGTTATCTTGTCCTAAAAATAATACTCCACCGAAAGAATCCTGAGTTTTCGTTGAGATCTCTTTCAAAGGAGCTCGACTGAGAGTTAAATCTTTATTGTCATATAAAGCTCTAATAGTCATGTTATGTGAATCTATCCATTTAACAGCAAAGTAATCATTAAGTTTATTCCCTGGCAATCCCCATTTTTTAGTCTCTTTTTGCATACTTGGACTTAATAATTTTTTGGAGTTTGACTTTTGCTTTGTCTCAACAGATGTAACTACAATGTAAATTTCCTGAATTTTGTTTACGCATAAATTCCCTTCCATATCACAAAACACATTTTGTCCATATCCCTCAATTAAATCAATATCTTTTGATATCTCATAAGTATTTGTTAAAAGCCCATCATTAGAGTATTGCATAATAGTATGACCATTTAGGATATATAAATTTTCACCCTTATCAACACATATTGATGTTCCATAAACATTAAAGGCTATAGTTTCTTCATAAACTCCTTCTGCACTAAATTTTTTCACTTGTCTATTTACAGTATCAAAAATATAAATGTTTTCTTTGTCATTCACAGTAAATGTCAAGGGACCAATAGGTTCTATTTCTTGTCCTTTTTTTCCAATCAGCAAGCCAAACTTATCATAATCATTCCCCCACTGAGCATCAATTAAAACTCTTGACTTGTATAAGTTAGTCGCATCGTTAGCCATCACATAGCCATTCCACACAAATCCCAAAACTATCAATATCCAAACAAACCCTAAAATCTTCTTCATCATTTCAAATCTCCCTTAGTATTAAATTTTCTCGCCAAGCCTACAAAGTTTCCGCCAAGCTCGCAAAGAATATATTTGGTTCTAAATAAATTGAAATAAATAGGAACAGCGACCATTTTCATAATCCCATCGCCTCCTTAATATTTTTTAGCAAGCAGATTCTTCTTGTTTTTTTATCCGTAATCCGCTTACCATCATATTTTCCCAGCTTCAAAAAAACAAAAAAAGCAGATTAAAATAATAACCTGCCTAAAAATATACTAATACTATATGCAACTGTAGATAATATTAAACTTAGAATAAAATCTGTATGTATGTATGTATGTATGTATCGTTATCAAACAACATCTTTTTCTCCTTTTATTACTTATGATTTATGAACAGAATCACCGTTATTTTTGTACCCTCTTCATGGAATCAGAATAAAGGATTATTCCTACCATTACAGCACTAAAAATAACTAACATTTCTGCTCAAGCATCTCGATAAATTGTTGAGGGTTAATAATTTGAATGTCATGATAATATTTCAAGTTACGCAAATGTT
>MNYI01000069.1 GCA_001873945.1 Candidatus Desantisbacteria bacterium CG2_30_40_21 | reverse complement strand
CATTGTTGCTTAGTCCTAAGCGTCCACAGTTATACTCAAGTGGGGCATAAATTGCGTTTTTCGCTGGTCTTAATCAACGATAGCTGTGTTGTTCAGGTTCGCAATAGTACACTATTGCTCACCTTCACGCCTTGCTCTCCTTGATTAATCCTCACCGAAAAAATCGCAATTTATGCCCCACTTGAGTATAATAATATTTTAACACAGAGTTCACGGAAACGACAGAGGGACACAGAGCTTAACCGTTCATTATCCTGCGTCTGATGTCAGAGCTACATTAAACTCTGTGTCCCTCATAATACTCTGTGTCCTCTGTGTTAAAAAAATATGGCTGTGAACGGTTATGTTTATTCTTTCTCAGCTCTTAACTCTGATGGGGGTATTAATGAATATCATCAAACAATATTTATGGATTCCCTTGATTGTTCTGGGGATAGGTTTTATCACTTTGGGAATTCTGCGAGCAGAATATGAAAAGGTTTACAGCAATGCTGCTTTTATTTGTTTATCCTGCATTGGGATTGAGGAAGCATATTAGATGAACAGGTATCGCCGATTTACCCAAATATGTACTCTTATTTTGTCTAATTGTTATATTCTCTCTGGTCTGAAATATTGCCCTTTTCCAATAATGAATTGTCACGCTTGTCCTTTGGCTGCAACTGCCTGTGGAATTGGTGCATTACAGCATTTTCTTACCATAGGAGCCTTCCCTTTTCTTGTTCTTGGAATATTCCTTCTAATCGGTTCAACCATTGGCAGGCTTCTTTGTGGTTGGGCATGTCCATTTGGATTTTTTCAGGAGCTTCTTTATAAAATTCCCATGAATAAATTAACCTTTCCACAATGGACGGGCATGTTTAAGTATCTGATATTCTTAGTCTTAGTTGTATTGCTGCCAATGGTTGTGCAAGAGCCGTGGTTTTGTAAACTCTGTCCAGTTGGTGCCTTAGAGGCAGGCATTCCACTCTGGATAAAGGATGAAGGGATTCGACAGATGATTGGTCCACTTTTTCATGTTAAATTTCTTATTCTTTATGGACTGATATATTTGATGATGATTACAGAGCGACCATTTTGTCGAATGATCTGCCCAGCAGGGGCAATATTCTCATTATTTAAGAAAATTTCTTTATTCCGCGTAAATGGGGTGCCGGATAAATGTATCCCTTGTAATAAATGTACCAGAAGATGTCCTGCTGGTGTTACACCTATTTCCAATGATTGCGTGATGTGTATGAATTGTGTTGGGACTTGCAAGAATGTGTGGGCAGGGATGAACCCACCGCAGAGGCACAGGGATACAGGAAAAAGTGAAAAATAAAAAAATTTGGATAGGAATAGGAATAAGCCTTATTTTTCTATATTTTGCCCTTAAGAGTATAGAGATTGAAAAGGTATTAAAGGTATTTGGGGAGATAAATTATATTTATATCTTCCCAGTTATATTCTTTACTATCCTTACCTATGTTGTTCGAGCGTGGAGATGGAGGTACTTTTTCAGGCATGTAAAGCCCATACGGTTTTCATCCTTATTCTCTGCAACAATGATTGGATTTATGGCTAATAATCTCCTTCCTGCCCGAATAGGGGAATTAGTCAGGGCATATTGTATTGGCAAAAAGGAAAATATAAGTAAAAGTATGTCTTTTGCCACAATTGTCCTTGAAAGAATATTTGATGGATTTTCTTTGCTCTTTCTGTTTGTAATCGTATTAATCTTTTATCCATTTCCTGAAGAGATTAAAAGGATTGGCTACATATTTGCAGTTATTTATTTTGTTGCTGCTGGAATATTGATCTCCATAAAGGTTTGGAGTCAGCAGGTAATGAAGATTATTGATTTTCTATGCTCTTATCTGCCCAATTCTCTTGGTAAGGCTATAGCCGGACATACTCATTCCTTTATCTCTGGTCTTGAGGTTCTTAAAAATGGCTGGGATGTGTTTTTTATCCTATTTTATTCTATAATATTGTGGATTGCCTCAGCCCTCAGTGTTTATTTTATGTTTCCATGCTGTCATCTGGGACAACTTTCATTCATTAATGCATTATTTTTACTCATTATGATTACCATTGGGCTTGCCATTCCTGGAGCACCCAGTAGTGTTGGAACATTTCAATACTTTACAATGCTTGGATTATCTGTGTTTGGGGTAGACAAGAATATTGGACTCACCTTTGCCATAATTCTTCATATTACCCAGTGGGTTGTTCCTGTTTTTATTGGCTGGTTTTACCTTTGCAAGGAACAAATATCATTTGGAGAGATTACTTCTTCTGGAGGCAAAAATGTTTAAACAAGAAAAGATTGATAGGTTAACAGGTGTTATTGACAAATATTGTCATCAGGAGGGTAGTTTGATGACTATTCTCCAAAGGGCGCAAGAGATATTTAATTATTTGCCGGAAGAGGCGTTATCCATGATTGGCAAGAAGTTGAAGATACCATTGAGTAAAATCTATGGGGTAGTAACCTTTTATTCTGCCTTTCACCTCACACCACATGGCAAGTATAGCATTATTGCCTGTCGGGGAACAGGGTGTCAGGTTAAGGGTAGCAAGAAAATACTGCATACAATCAAGGAGACTATTGGGATAAATGAGGGTGAAACCAGAGAAGACTTGATGTTTTCTCTGGATACTGTTTCCTGCCTTGGGGCGTGTGCCCTGGCACCGGTAGTGGTTATTAATAAGGATTATTTCGGGAAGATGACGCCAGAGAAGGTGAAGACAATCTTTGGGCAGTATGAAAAGTAGGATGTGATACTTGTGGAAATAATTTGGACAGAATACATGAGGTACCGTGCAAGATTGCGTGACTTTGATCTTGCAGGTCGGAACATATTGTGCAATATTCTACAGAACGATACTATGGCGTTGTGACACAGCGACTTATTGTTGTTGGACGCTACAATAAGTAGTGGAGGAAATACCAGCAGCAGTGGAATAAATAGGTATCCACAGATTACACTGATTAATACAGAGAAATAGGAGATTAGGTATGGAATGGCAAAACTATATCACGGTTGACCCAAATGTGTGTCACGGAAAGGCATGTATCAAGGGAACACGGATAATGGTTTCGGTCGTTCTTGATAATTTAGCGATTGGACTTACACCTGATGAAATTGTACGAAGTTATCCATCATTACGACGAGAGACGGTACAGGCAGCTATTGCTTATGCAGCAGAATTGGGTCGTGAGCGAATTATTGCCATACCATATATGGTGGCAGCATGAAATTTAAGGTGGATGAGAACTTACCGGTGGAAGTAGCAGACTTACTGCGACAAGCAGGCTATGATGCAACAACTGTAGTGGAGCAGCATCTTGGGGGATATGTGTTGGATGTACTTGCACGGTTAATAAAAATACTTTCCGTAGAATCAATTGATAAATACTTATGGATCGTTGAAGAGGAACGGATTAGAATTAGAGGATAGTTTTGGCTCAGGCAGAATTTCAGGATCAAATCTCGAAAAAAATATTACTGAGGCTACCTGAAAAAATAAAACAAAATGGAGATTTTCAAATGACAAAATTAAAATCAATACCGGCATTTAAGAATTATCAATCGACAATCCAATCCTCTATTCAGAAGGGAGCAAGATGCATTGCTGTTTGCGGCGGCACAGGGTGTCGGGCATTTGGCGGTGTTGGGCTTATCCCGCTCTTTGATGAGGAGCTGAAACAAAAAGGGATTACGGATGTTTGTGTTAAAGAGACTGGCTGCCATGGATTTTGTGAAAAGGGTCCTATTGTTATCATTTATCCAGAGAGGATATTTTATCAGCAGGTAGGTATGGAGAATGTAAAGGAGATAGTCTTGCAAACCATAGAGGCAGGTAGGGTTGTTGAAAGGCTTCTCTGGATGGATCCACTTACAGATGAAAAGATTAGCCATGATTATGATATGTCGTTTTATAATAAACAAAAGCAGATTGTGCTAAAAAACAGGGGTGAGATTGACCCTGCACAGATTGATGATTATATTGGTAAGGGTGGTTATTCCGGATTGATTAAGGTATTGGCCTCCATGTCCCCTGAACAGGTAGTGGAGGAAATAAAAATCTCCGGACTGCGAGGCAAGGGCGGTGCAGGATTTCCTACCGGCACAAAATGGGAATTGTGCCGAACAGATGCAAATAGCGTAAAATATGTCATCTGCAATGGTAATGAGGGCGATCCGGGCGCATTTATGAATCGAACCATCCTTGAGGGTAACCCACACTTAGTTATTGAGGGCATGATTATTGCTGCCTATGCTGTAGGTGCAGAAAATGGATACCTCTTCGTTAGAAGTGAATATCCCCTTGCCATCAAACACCTTGAACTTGCCCTTGCTCAGGCTGCGGAACTGGGATTATTGGGTGATAATATCCTTGGCACAGACTTTAGCTTGAGCATAGAGATAAAGGAGGGGCATGGTGCCTTTGTTTGCGGTGAAGAGACAGCATTCATTGCCTCTATTGAGGGCAATCGCGGTATGCCAAAGCCAAAGCCGCCATTTCCAACAGAAAAGGGGTTGTGGAGCAAACCAACATTGGTTAATAATGTTGAAACTTTAGCCACAATACCTGCCATTATCATCAATGGCGGCGGGTGGTACAACAACATTGGTACGGGAAAATCCAAGGGAACAAAAATATTTGCCCTGTCTGGAAGATTGAATAATACTGGATTGGTAGAACTTCCTCTGGGTACATCGTTGAGAGAGCTTATCTTTAATGTTGGCGGGGGATTGATACAGGGAAAGAAATTTAAGGCAGCCATGATTGGGGGGCCATCTGGTGGATTTATTTTGCCGGAGGAGATGGAAATCGCTCTGGATTATGAGTCCTTAGAAAAGACAGGGGCAATGCTTGGCTCCGGGATAGTTGTTGTTTTGGATCAGGATAGTTGTATGGTTGAAACCGCAAGGTCTCTTCTTGAATTTTTGAAGGATGAATCCTGTGGACAATGCACCCCATGTCGTATTGGGCTGACACGAATGTTTGAAATATTGTCGCGAATCTCTGAGGGTAAGGGTGAGCTGAATGATTTAGATACATTGATGGAATTGGGGAAAGTGATTCAGGATACTGCGTTGTGTAATCTTGGCAAAACAGCCCCAAATCCAATCATTTCAGCCATAACTAAATTCAGGGATGAGTTTGAAATTCATATCAATAAGAAAAAATGTCCGGCTTACATTTGTGATAAACTTTATACCGCACCCTGTGCAGATACCTGTCCAGTAAATATTGAGGTGCATGGTTATGTTGCATTAATTGCTGAGGAAAGGTTTCAGGAAGCCCTTGAGTTAATCAAGGAAAAGGACCCATTTCCATCCATTTGTGGACGAGTATGCCATCATCCATGCGAATCAAGATGCCGAAGGGCAAATATAGATAATCCATTGGCATTAAAAGGCTTGAAAAGGTTTGTAGCTGATCATGAGGCAGAGCTGGAAAAATCTACGCCAAAGCCAGTGGTGGAAAGGTTCAGGGATGAAAAAATTGCTATGATCGGTGCTGGACCGGCAAGCCTTGCCTGTGCCTATCATTTGGCTAGAAGGGGGTATCAGGTAACTATCTTTGAATCGTTAAGTGTTGCCGGGGGTATGCTTGCTGTAGCAATTCCTAACTATCGGCTACCCAAGGATATTCTGAAACTTGAGATTGATGATATTTCTGCACTCGGGGTAAAGATTCAAACCAATACAGAGATTGGCAAGGATATTGGATTTGAGGACTTGCAAAGGGACTATGCTGCTATTTTTATTGGTGTTGGGGCAAGGCTGACCTCAAGGCTCAGTATTCATGGTGAGAATGCAGAAGGGGTTATTCCGGCATTAGAGTATTTGAAGGTACTCAATCTTGGCAATCCTGTGGATGTAAGGGATAAGAGGATTGTGGTTATCGGTGCTGGAAATGTGGCCATAGATGCGGCCAGAGCATCTCTCAGGCTTGGGGCAATGGCCGTTACCATTGTTTATCGACGCACCAGGGATGAGATGCCGGCAAATATGGAGGAGATTGAGGATGCCGAGCATGAAGGGATACGGTTTGAATTGCTTACCGCTCCAGTGGAAATAATTACGCAGGATACGAGGGTAAAAGGGCTTGAGTGTACCAAAATGAAACTGAGCGATTTCTTTGATAAAAGCGGACGCAGAAAGCCTGTGGAGATAGAGGGTTCAAGGTTTGTGCTTGAGGCAGATGTTATTATTTCAGCTATTGGACAAAGGGTCCAGACTGATTTTATCCGTGATAATATTGAAACCAGAAGGGATGGGACTATTATTGTTGATTCTGAAACACAGGCAACCAATATCTCTGGGATTTTTGCTGGCGGAGATGTAGCTACCGGAGCAGCAACGGTAATAGATGCAATAAATGCAGGCAATAAGGCTGCTGTGGCTATTGATAGATACCTGAATAATGGCAAAGAAAGCGAAGAGGCAATCTCTGGTGGGAGGAGACCATCCCTGATTAAAGATACCGAGCCCAGTAAGGCAGAAAGGCATATTATACCAACCATGGATAAAGAAGGAAGATTGACCGGATTTGAAGAGGTGGAGCTTGGCTTTACCCGTGATATGGCTGTCAGAGAGGCACAACGGTGTCTGAAATGCCATGAGAAGGGGTAAACATGGAGCGATTAGTTAGACTATTATTTTTTACCACGAAGAGCACGAAACACACGAAGATTTTATAAAACAAACTTTTTATACCTTTAACTTTATTGGATATTTCGTCAAATTTCACTTCGTGTCCTTCGTGGTTTAATCTCTTTTAGCCTAACAATGCTTGAAATGCCATGAGAAGGGGTGATGCGTATGAAAGCAAAAGAGGGTGTTATAAAAAGATACATGGAAAAAGAGCCATCAGTAGCCTTAGCCTTTATCTTTGGTTCTTATGCAAGTGGATATGCACATAAAGAGTCGGATTTTGATGTCGCTGTCTACTTAAAAGATTATCCGTGTTCCCTGCTCTCTTCTCAAGTTGTTCGCTATGAAGAAGGAATAATGGAACAAGAAGAGGATGTCTGGTTTGAGGTGAGCCAAATTGTTCACAAAGAGGTTCATTTAGTCTGCTTAAATATAGCCCCGGCAAGCTTGATTTTTAATGTTTTGAGGAATGGAATACCTTTAGTTATTAAAGATAAAGGATTATATCTGGATCTTTATCTAAAAGCAAGTAATGAGGCAGAGGATTTTTTAGGATTTTGCGAGGATTTTTATAGAATTAAACAAAGATCAAAATCATTAACCGCAGAAGATAAAGATAAATTATTATTGAGAGTTGATTTTTTAGGGGATCAGGTAAAAGAACTTGAGCGGTTTAGAAATTTAACCCAGCAAGAATACCAGAATGATAAAGACAAAAGAAGAATTATAGAAAGATGGACTGAAAATATTAATAATGCCCTTATTGATATAGCCAAGATTATTTTAGCCTCAGAGCATAGAGAAATGCCAAGGAGCTATGAGGAGACATTGCTTAAATTTGGCATTCTGATAGGTTTCTCCGAAGAAACTGCCAGAAAATTCTCAAAATTCGCTAATTTAAGAAATATTCTGGCTCATGAATATTTGGATATCCTTTACTCAAAGATTCAAAATTTTATTAAAGAATTTGCACCATTACATGAAAACATCAAGGTTTTTTTAGATAAGACCCTTAGGAAAAAGGATAATGCCAATGGCTTATGAGTACCATTAGAATTTCAGTTTGAGACAGAATATGTTCGGGTAACCATAAAAGGGAAGCGAGCATGAATATAAATAATAGGAGTACCTGAATGATTAAATTAACCATTGACAAAAAAACAATTACTACACCAGAAGGCTCAACCATTCTTGAAGCTGCAAAGTCTGCAAATATCAAGATACCACACCTGTGTTATCAAAAAGGGCTGTGTCCAACTAATGCCTGCCGTTTGTGCGTAGTTGAGGTAGCAGGGGTAAACAGCTTAGTTGCCTCGTGTTCATCTTTGGCAAGTGAAGGCATGGAGGTTCGCACCAACACAGAAAGGGTGATCTCTGCCAGAAGGCTTGTGCTTGAGCTGCTTCTTTCGGACCATCCAAAGGATTGTCTTATCTGTGAGAAAAATGGTATATGTAAACTGCAACGATATGCCTATGAAATGGGGATAGAAGACAGCCGATTCTCAGGGGAAAGGCATCATTATCCAATAGATTCAAATAATCCGCTTATTGAAAGGGATTATAATAAATGTATCCTTTGCGGCAGATGTGTGACTATCTGTGAAAAGGAGATGGGCAGGGGTGTTATAAATTACCTTAATCGTGGATTTGAAACAAGGATAGGGACATATTTTGATAAGTCGCTTCAGGATGCAGGGTGTGCCTTTTGTGGACAGTGTGTAAGCGTTTGCCCGGTTGGTGCCCTGACAGAAAAACAAGCAAAAGGCAGGGGACGGGTATGGGAAATGAAAAAGGTAACAACTATTTGTCCCTATTGCGGTTGCGGGTGTACGATTGACCTCAATGTCAGGGACAATCAGGTGATTAAGGTGGCATCAAGTGATACCCATGGCATTAATCATGGCAGAATGTGTGTCAAGGGCAGGTTTGGATATGACTTTATTCATCGGGATGACAGGCTTAAAAAGCCTCTGATCCGAAAGGATGGTGAACTTGTTGAAACCTCCTGGGGTGAAGCACTGGAACTGATTGCCCAGCAATTCAGCCAGATAAAGAATAAATATGGGGCAGATGCTCTGGCTGGCATTTCATCAGCTCGATGTACCAACGAGGAAAATTATCTGTTTCAAAAATTTATGCGAGCTGTTATTGGCACAAACAATGTTGACCATTGTGCCAGACTCTGCCATGCCTCAACCGTGGTTGGGCTGGCAACGGCATTTGGCTCAGGTGCTATGACCAATGCCATAGATGAGATACAGGGGACAAAATGTATTATTTTGACTGGCTCAAATACAACAGATTGTCATCCAATTATTGGAATTGAGATAAGAAAGGCTGTGGCAAATGGGGCAAGACTTATTGTAGTTGACCCAAGAGAGATAGAACTGACGGATATTGCGTATCTCCATCTCCAGCAAAAGCCAGGCACAGATGTTGCGTGGATGAATGCTATAATGAATGTAATTCTGTCGGAAGGATTACATGATCAGGAATTTATTGACTCACGGTGCGAAGGGTTTGAGGAATTCAAGACAGGAATAAAAAAATATACCCCGGAGTATGCCTCAGAGATAACTGGCATCCCTGCGGATAAAATAAGGGAGGCGGCCAGGATATATGCTCAGGCTGAAACAGCCTGTATCGTGTATTCCATGGGTATTACTCAACATACAATCGGTGTGGATAATGTGCTTTGCACTGCCAATCTGGCCATGCTTACAGGTAATATTGGCAAAAAGTCAGCCGGTGTTTTGCCTTTGCGTGGACAAAATAATGTTCAGGGTTCATGCGATATGGGTGCCCTGCCAAATGTTTATTCAGGGTATCAAACAGTAACTGACAAAAATATATGGCACAAGTTTGAACAGGCATGGGGTGTCAATCTATCATTATCACCGGGCATTACCCTGACCGAGATGTTGCATGACAATATCAAGGCATTATACATCATGGGTGAAAATCCGGTTGTATCCGACCCTGATGCAAATCATGTCAAACAGGCTTTACAGGACAAGGAATTCCTTGTGGTTCAAGATATATTTTTAACTGAAACAGCCCAATTAGCCGATGTTGTTTTGCCTGCGGTTAGTTTTGCGGAAAAGGATGGCACATTTACCAATACTGAGCGACGAGTACAACGGATAAGAAAAGCGATTGACCCCATTGGTGAATCTATGGCTGATTGGAAAATCATCTGTGGGATTGCTGCAAGGATGAATTATAAAATGGGTTATGATTCATGTGAGCAGATAATGGACGAGATTGCCCACCTGACCCCATCATATGGAGGGATTAATTATAAACGGCTGGAAAATGGCGGGTTGCAATGGCCTTGCCCGAATGTAAATCACTTGGGAACACCATATTTGCATAAGGATAAATTTACCCGTGGCAAGGGTAAATTCTCTGCTGTTGAATATATTCCAGCTGCGGAATTGCCCACCACAGAATACCCATATATCCTGACTACAGGCCGTATTCTCGAACATTATCATACTGGTTCCATGACCAGACGGTGTGTTGGATTGGACTGGATGTGCAAGCAAGGCTTTGTTGAGATAAATCCAATAGATGCCAAAAATCTGAGGATCAATGATAAGGATATGGTCAAGGTTTCAACCCCTCGTGGTGAGATAGAACTTTGTGCAAGGATCGTTGCGACCATAAGCCCGGGTGTTTTGTTTATTCCTTTCCACTTTGCCGAAGCCTCAGCTAATATGCTCACCAATCCAGCTCTTGACCCAAAGGCAAAGATACCGGAGCTTAAGGTATGTGCAGCAAGGATTGTTGGGATAGTGGCTGAGTAGTTGTAACTACTCAGGTAAAGGAATTTACCACGGAGAACACATAAGCTGATAGGTTGATAGGTTGATGAGTTTATAGGTTAAAGGAACACAGATTCATAATTCATAAACATTTCCTATCAATTCATCCACTTATCAACCCATCAACTATTCAAC
>MNYI01000100.1 GCA_001873945.1 Candidatus Desantisbacteria bacterium CG2_30_40_21 | reverse complement strand
TCACCACGGAGAACACATAAATTGATAGGTTGATAGGTTGATGAGTTTATAGGTTAAAGGAACACAGATTCATAATTCATAAACATTTCCTATCAATTCATCCACTTATCAACCCATCAACTATTCAACTTATCAACTTTTTGTGTCTTCATGCCTTTGTGGTGAGTAGTTACGAATTTACATTAATTAGAGGAGGATTATTATGAACATAAAAAAGAGATGGCTTCTTGGAATATTGATTGTGTTACTTCCTTCTATTTCTATGGCAAATTTTCTTGATCTTGAGATTGGTGCCAGACAGACAGGTATGGGAGGGGCGTTTGTTGGGATTGGTGATGATGCTTCTACTGTTTATTGGAACCCTGCTGGATTGGATGAGCTGAAGAGTGTAGAAATTATCTACGGGTATGGCCGTCGGCATAACAAGGGCAGCATTAATTGTTTTAGTCTTGCCCAACCAGCAACATTTCTTGCTGGAGGAACATGGGGGTTGTTTGGTTTACAAGAGGATGTTGTGGAGATTAAGGATGATACCATTAGAAGAAAAGGGACAGATGAAACGACTATTGGTCTGGGTTGGGGAAAGAAAATGAATGGCGGTTTTGAAAATATGCCCTTTGGTCTTTTACTTGGGGCAACCCTGAAACTTTTGAAAGCAGAGGAAAAAGATGCTACGAATAGGGGGGCAGCGATTGATATTGGTCTTTTGTTGAAACCAAAAGAGATACTTCCGGGTACAAAGGAGATTAAGATAGGGGTTGTCCTGCGAAATGCTTTAAGAACAAAAATGTCTGAAAAAAAACCTGCCTCAGGATTTAATCTTGGTTTTGGTATCTTAATGGATAAAAAAATAACCCTTGGAAAAGGGATCAATTTGAATAACATTATCCTTTCTGCTGATGCAGACCATCCAGAAGGGGAATCCCTCAGGATTAGACTTGGAACAGAAATGCTTGTCAACCAGAAACTCTTCTGGAGAATGGGCACAAACAATGGGGATCTTTCCCTTGGAACTGGAATAAAATCAGGACAATGGCAGATAGATTACGGTATATCCCTTAATTCTCCAAAGCCAAGCCAGCAAATATCGGCTATGTTAACATATTAATCGCTGTAAAAATGTTTACTTTTCCCCCCCATTTCCTTCACCCTTCGTCTCAACACGCCCTCAGCATCAACATTTTTTTGTCTTGCCAGAGAGACCAAACTGAAGAGTAATGTACCAATCAATTCCTCAAAGGTATTCAGATCACCCTCTTGACACACACTTTTCAGCTTATCAGTATCAGCAGTTAGTTTTTCCAGTATCTTTTGTTCCTCTGGCCATTTATAGCCAACTCGTTCTATTTTATCCTGAACACAATGAGCAAACAGGAGTGATGGTAGGTTTTTTGGTATGTTGTCTATGACTGAGGTTGTGGAGATGTCATTAAGGGTAAGTCCTCTTTCCCTTCTCTTAATTGTCTCCCAATGAACCATTACTTCTTCCACGCTATCAAACTTCAAATCCCCAAACACATGTGGATGTCTTCGGACGAGTTTTTCACAAGCCATATTCAAGACATCCACAATATTAAATAATCCCTGTTCAGAGGCAATTTGAATATGAATAAGCAATTGGGCAAGCAGATCACCCATTTCTTCCTTTAGATGTTCAGGGTTACCCCCATCAATTGCTTCCAGAACCTCATATGTTTCCTCAACAAGGTAAGGCTTAAGGGTTTGAGTCGTTTGTTCCCTATCCCAGGGACAACCCTCTGGCGAACGGAGTTTAGCAATTATCTCAACTAATCTATCCAGTGGGTGTTCCATTACGGCTTATCCCCTTCTTAAAATTATCCTTATTGCTTTGTGGAGCAATCCCTTTTTTGGGATTGAGCAATTCTAAATTTTTTGTAATCTTTGCCTGTTTTTCCAACCCCTCGACCCATTTTTCAAAATAACTATTTTGTTTATCCTGAAGGGCTATCTCTTTAAGTTGTCCCTTTATCTCATTAAAGCTCTTTCCCTGAGCATATTGCTGTATTTTTTCTTCATTTGCCTTATAATAATCTGCCACCTCTTTATCACTTATTGTTGTTTTCTCAAGAACATTCAGCTTGATTATCTCTTGAACCATTAATTGATTATTCATGGCTTTTATTTTTTCTAAAATATCAGGTCTTTGCCCTATTTTAGCCTTTTTTGCCTCTTGAAGAAGAATCCTTTCCTTGATTAATCTTGTGAGCAATTTTTCCTTATTTGCCGGATCAGCAAACATTTCACGATATGCAGGCGGCATTTCCTCCATTTGTTTGTCCATATCTGCCGCAGTAATTTTTTCACCATTTACTGTGGCAATGACTGGCGAAGAATTACCCTGTTGCCCACAACCTGAGAAAATAACACAAGCACCCATAACCAGACCGAAAAACCGTAACCCTTTCATTAAACCTCTCCTTTTGTTTTTATAAGTATTTAGCCTTCAGCCATTATCTGAATAACCATAGTATTATCTTATCATATCTGAAGGAAAAAATCAAGTATTTTTTCGGAATATTTTTCTTATCTCTTGTAAAAATAATTGACAAAGATAATTGCATGAGGTATACTTGTAATACAATGTCAAATGGGACTATGGACTCATGACATCTATCTTGTGGCAAAGGAGGTTTTTATGGCAAACAAGGCAGTATTGGTTGGTGTCAATAAATACAAGATGTCAGGATCGGATTTGAATGGTTGTGTGAATGATGTTACCAATGTGAGGGATGTACTCTTAAAACACCTTGGTTAAGACCAGCAAAAACCGCAAATTATGCCTCATTTGGGTATATGTCGGGTATGTTAGGGGCAAGACATGCCTTGCCCCTACTGGCTGGCTATATTTCTCACACAGAGACACAAAGCACACAAAGGACAGAAAAGAAGAAAAATCTCATATATCTTTGTGATCTCTGTGGCTTTGTGTGAGAAATAAATGAGTCTTGTGATCTTTGCGCAATCTTTGTGTTCTCTGTGTTAAAAAACTCGATTGCACAGCTCAAACAGTTTTGAACCATGCCAAAAAAGGAGCAATATGCCTGAAACACTACTGGAAATCAAGGGATTAAAAACACATATTCATGCCTCTGAAGGGATTGTAAAGGCTGTGGATGGCATAGATTTTAAGGTAGATACAGGAGAAATTGTTGGCATCATTGGAGAAAGTGGCTGTGGAAAGTCTATGACAGCTTTATCAATCCTTCGATTACTCCCTTCTCAGGCAAAGATAGCAGGTGAAATACTGTATCAAGGGAACGATTTATTAAAATACGACCCTTCTCAGATGCGGGAGATTCGAGGCAAAGGAATATCCATGATATTTCAGGATCCGACTACATCCTTGAATCCTGTTTTTACCGTAGGCAATCAAATCTGTGAAGCAATTACCCTTCATCAAAAGATAAGTCAGAGGGCAGCCGTTGAAAAAGCTATTGAGATATTAAGATTATGTGGATTGCCATCCCCTGAAGAACAATTCAAACGATACCCCCATCAATTAAGCGGGGGTATGAATCAACGAGTCATGATTGCCATGGCTCTTGTTACTCATCCAGAGCTACTTATTGCTGATGAACCAACTACTGCTTTAGATGTAACCATTCAGGCACAGATATTGGATTTAATCCAGAACCTTCAAGCTAAACTAAATATGTCTGTTTTGCTTATTACCCATGATTTGAGCATTATCTCTACTATTACCAGAAGGGTTATCATCATGTATGCGGGCAAAATTGTTGAATATGCTCAAACAGATAGTCTTTTTGCTTCTCCCCTTCATCCCTATACTAAGGGATTGATAAATTCCATACCAAACATAGAGTCCACAGAAAAACGGCTCAATACTATCCCGGGTGTTGTTCCAAACCCCATGAATCTTCCATGCGGATGCAGATTTCATCCAAGATGTCCTGAGGCGACCCTAAGATGCTTCGATGCTGAGCCAGAGATTCGCTTGTGTGGGGAAGGGCATGGGGTACGATGCTTTGGAGTACGGCAGCCTGTGAGTAGTTACGATTGAAACATAAAAGAAAAGTAACCGTTCGCAGCCTCTAAATGACAGCCGCAAGAAGGACAATCTTCGTGCTCCTGTGAACGGTTACAGCGATTGTAACCATTGATGGGGATTGTGTGGACAGCCCTCACTACATTCAAAAGCCATTTACACAGGAACCGGACTGGGCTGTTACGGTGATGATGTATAATATCGAACAATTACTGGAGAAGTCTCATGGACAATCATAGGGTATTTATTAGTAGCGTTCAGAAGGAACAGGTGATGTTGTTTGCGGACAGGCTTGAGGTCTGGAATCCAGGAACGCTTCCTTCAACACTTACGCTGGAGAAATTGCGGCATTCTCATGGATCGGTTCCAGGAAATCCTTTATTGGCAGAACCGCTTTATTTGACAAAATATATTGAAAGAATGGGAACTGGCATTCTTGATATGATTGAACTTTGCCGTAAAGCCGGTCTTAAAGAGCCTGAGTTCAAACTAACAGATGGGTTTGTTACTACTATTCGGCGTAAGCCAGAACGAGCGATTGAGATCGTCACAGGGCAAGTCACAGAGGAAATTCGTCGTGTTGTTCTTGCGTTGCATGGAGATATGAGTAGGAAGCAGATTCAAGATATTCTTCGTCTCAATAGCCACGAAAATTTTGAGGAACGATATTTGAAACCTACCCTTGAGTCAGGGTATATAGGAATGACTATTTCCGATAAACCTAACAGCCTGTCGATCAATTGCAGGCAAGGCAGTCGTCCGATGCGTGTAATGAGGCTGATAATGCTATTTTGAGGATGGTGCAGGAGCTTCTGACTTCTGACTCCTGAATTCTTTGAATGAGGTGCAAGAATATGCCCACATTTATCTATAAAGCAGCCGATAAAGACGGCATTATCCGTGAAGGGATTAGTTCTGGAGAAACAGAGTTATCCGTTGTGGAATCCCTCCGACAAAAAGGACTTTGTCCAATAAAGATAAAGCCCAAAAAGGACAATACCCTTTTCAGGCTTAAAAGAAAAAGGCTGGCTTATTTATTCGGGCAACTTTCCAGTCTCCTGAATGCAGGGATGAATATTGATAAGGGGTTAGACATCCTTATTAAAATTACTGAACACAGACAAACAAAAGAGGTTCTTTGTCAAATAAAAGAGAATGTCCAAAAGGGCAACAGTCTTTCTACTGCCTTGTCTGCCTATCCGCACCTTTTTTCAAACCTTGAAATAGTTATGATCCGTATTGGAGAGGCAAGCGGCACCCTGAATCTGGCTCTGGAAAGAATAACAGAACTTTTCAAAAAACAGGAGACATTAAGATCACAAATAATATCCATGCTAATCTATCCCTTTTTGATGATTAGTGTTGGAGCAGGAGTTATTGCAACTGTTTTGATTTTTGTTGTTCCAAGATTTGCCTCTATCTTCCAGCAGATGGGAGAGGCTCTTCCTGTTCCAACCCAGATATTATTATGGATAAGTCACGCCATGAGTGGTTATTGGTGGATATTTGCCTGCCTTCTGGTCGGAGGAATTATTGGGTATAGGCTTGCCCTGAAAACAAAAATTGGCCGTAGCATATTTGATGGATGTCTTTTAATAATCCCCTGGATTGGATCTTTGATAAAACTATCTATTGCCGCCAAATTTTGTAGAAGCATGACAACCCTTTTAGATGGAGGGATAACTATTATTGATGCGGTTAAGATTGCCAAATATAGCACAGCTAATAGTATTGTGATTAAACGAATAGAGATCGTTCAAAACAAGATACAGGAGGGATCCGGAATAGCCATCCCACTTCGAGAAACAAAGATATTTCCAGAATTAATGATTCAGATGGTTGCTTGTGGAGAGGAAATGGGCAACTTGAAACAAATGTTGATGACCGTAGCAGATACCTACGATACTACCTTACAGAATCAAATATTTCGCATCGTTGCCTTTTTGGAGCCAGCCATGATATTGATCATGGGAATAGTTGTTGCAGGAATCGTATCAGCCATTCTTTTGCCAATCTTTGGTATGAGCCAGTTGCCGGTATGACACTACTGTTATTTGTCAAACCTTCTCATTCTCTGCCATCAATCGAAGACCTTCCTGTATCAGTTCCGGGCTAATACTTGGCGGAATGTTACCCTTGAACGGATAAATAATAGTTGTCATCTCAAAGGGCAATTTTACCCTTGCCTGATACCTTAGTATTGGGGCACGAATCAAGAAACCATAGCCAGGTGCTATCCAACCACCATCCGGAATATTTCCGGTATCAATAATATCCACCATCATAGCTTGATGAGGAACTATTGTTTGAATCAATATTCCTGCTTCCGCACTACTCTGGGCAACAATATCCCTTCCCTGAATATTCAGGGCTATACCATGTGCAAAATGAAAGAAGCTTTCTACAAGATGCTCCCTATTTCCATCAAGATAATCCCGAATAATCCAATATTCAGGCGATAGAGTTGCTCCCTCTTTTTTGAACAAGATAGCCCTTCTGTGAATTACAGGGTCAGCCAGTCTCTTGTATCCATCATGAGAGCCCTCTACAAAATCAAAGTCCTTATTGCTTATCCATTTCTTCGGATAATGGTCAGGTGCATGGGACCAGCTTAGTTTCCCTGCCTCTTGAGCCTGAGATTGTCCATCAATTGTAATAGTATTATGTGCCTTTGTTTGTCTGAAATAATAATGCAGTCGTTCATCCCCATGATAGGTATAAAAGCCAGGGTCAATAATCATAGGCCGTCCAAATGCAGACAACTCAAATGATAATATATCCGCATGACCGTGTGCTGCAGAGGGTGTAGAATCTTGAAACAGCCCTACTGCTATCTCTCCGCAATCAAAGCAAAGGTAATTGCTATCCCTCATCCAGTTGCTTCTCATGATGTAATATCCGCTCTCATCCAATGCCTTTGAGGTAACCTCTGGATAAACACTATCAATTTCCTGATATTTTTTCATGCCATCTATCCCAAGCAACCACAAGGAATCCTCATCAAAACCTTTACCCGAGGATAGCTCTTCCGCAACCTTTTTCATATCACCACGATTAAAAAGCACTGTTCCGGTAGATAAAAAAGCACGAAAATCCCACATGGGAGGGTTTTCAATATAAATTGAACGAGCATTATCTATATCACCAATCATGGGAAGTAATCCATCTGGTCTGGTCAGATACATGGAAGATTCCATTGCCTTCTCAATTATATGCCACACCTTATCTGACCCCTGACCCTTGACCCCTGACCCCTGTTGCTCATTCATCTCCCTTAACAAGGCAACCATGAGATAAAATCCAAGGGTAAAATGCTGGTAGAATGTTGCCTGCTCCACAATGATGCCATCCTGATAAAACTGTTTCCCTGCCTCATTCTTGAGTATTTTCCAGCTTTTTTCTCTCCAAAGGCTGGCTCTTTTGAACTCAGGGAAGACAGTGGCTATTATAAATAAGGCTGATAATTCTCCAATAAGATGATTATATGGGCTGGAGTAAAAAGAGAGGTGATTTTCGAGGTACTCAGCATGCTGGTAAATGGATTTCAATATCTTCAGATTTGTTTCCTGCGTCAAAGAGGACGAAAAAAGGCAAAAATGATATGCCCATATCCAGGAGATACTTCTAACAGCCACTTCCAGAGCACTGGTCCAATTTACCCCCATTTTATAAGGGTTATCATCTATCCAGCTATTAATTAGTCCAAAAAACTCTTGAGCATATCGTTCATCACCAGAGAGCCAGTATGCCTTACCCAAGTCTACGAAAAACTGATGGCGGTTTAGCTCCCAAACATACTTAACATCCCCAATTTCCCTATCAAAGATATTTACATCTGCGTAAAACTTCTGGAGCCATTTTTTCGTGCTGACAGGGTCACTTGTCCAAGGTATCTTATCCTCATAGTTAACCTGAATACCCAAAAAAGAAAACTCATGCCTGCATATCTTGTTCGCTTGTTCTCTTGCTTGCTGAATAAGCTGCGGATACTGCTTGTTTATTGTCTCAATTGTGGCTTGTTTATTATGTTCATCAATAAAAAAAACGACATTTTCTCTTTTTCGGATATAATTCCATAGGGCTTGTGAGGATGTATCTTTTACATTCAGGGCACGGAAAAAGGCTCCATCAGACAATGGACCCGAGTGCTTGAGCCTTTCAAGTTGTTCGTAGACCAATCCTCTACATCTAAAGGTAATCTCCTGAGGAGACATCTTGTTAAGTTTACGAAAAATATGCAACAAACTCACAAATTACCCCCTTGATGATACTACTCTAATAGCTGACAAAGATACAGAAAATAGGAAGAAATGCAAGGGACAAGGGAACAACCCACAGGGGAGATGATAGCGGGATCATTATTTCTTTCTCTGTGCCTTTTGTGTTCTTTATGCTGAATATTTCTGATTATTCTGTAGTTCTTGTACCACTTGGAATTTTTAATTCCAACATAGGAAAGGACAGAGCAATAGATTCCATCTTTGTTTTAGCAGATTTCACCAATTTATGCTCAGGATACTTTGTGACAAAGCTCTTATAATATCCAAAAGCCTGCTCAGGTTTTTTAAGGGCATCCGAATACATTGTGGCTATTTCGTATAAGGCAACAGCTGCCCGATTACTTTCAGGATGAGCATCTATTATTCGTTGCAATGTTTCCAATGTTTTATCATATTGTTTTTGCTTTTTATAGATATCTATAATAAATTCCCATGAAACCAATTCTACTTGTGTTCCCACATAATCATGAATAAGTCGCTCATAATGATTAATTGCCTGAGCATAAGCCTCCTGTGCCTTATCATCCTGTTTATAGGCATCATAATAATCCCCAATATATCGCAAGAGTTGCATTGCTGGATAACTGACAGGATAGTCTGTGATGATCTTTTGATAGCAGGCTAATGCCTTATTCCATTTCTTTTCCATCTCATATGTGCGACCAATAGCTATTTGAGACTGAAGACACATATTTATCTGCTCTGGGTATGTATCCTGTAATTTTCTAAATTCTTTTCTTGCCTGTGGATATTTTTTCTTTAAGAAATAGATATTAGCAATATTAAACTGAAGTTGAGAAGCATTATCCCATTCCGGATAAGCTCGTAGGATATCCTGAAAAGCACCTATGGTCATTTTTGTCTTGATTTCAGAGGCTTTATCCGGATTTTTTATAATCTCAGCATATAGCTTATTAGCGTACCAATACATCCTTTCGGCCAGATATTCCTTGCTACAGCCGGACAATATTAATAATCCTATAATACAGATAAAAACACGACTTGTAATACCCCTAAAAACATTATTCATTTAATCCTGCCTTTTAATCAGAAATAATGCGGTCAAGGAGGTAGTTATCAACACCCCGATAAATAGTGTCAAAATAAACCCACCAACCATTACACCCAGAACGCTTTCTGGTAAAAGATTGATAAAAAAAGAAAGCATTTTTTGTTTGACCAGAACCAGACAAGCACCTAATAAGGTGGGAATCGCAATCAACACAAGGGTTGGAAGATACAAAGACCAACCAACAATTAGTCCCTCTTTTATGGCTGAAAACAATTTCTTTTTTTCTAATATCAATACAGGGATGCTATAAGCCAGAAAGGGCTCCACCAGTAAACAAATAAACAGACTTAGGTATTGGCAAATTGTAAACATCCTCCATGAAGGTATATGAAGAACCTTTGCCATGGCAGGTGGATAGCATTGTAATGCTAAAAATTTAAGAAATAGGAAAATGCCAATATAGATAATAAGCACAATTATCCATAAGGATAAAGAGGACATATACTTTTTCATACCCAACCCAAGATTTTTTCCAAAACTTGCCTTTTTCCCATTGACACTACGAGCTACCATTCCTACTGTTACTGCACACATTAATGGCATCAGCAACAGGGTTAAGGGTAAGGATACATATTCAAATAATGTTGGAAGTAATGAAAAATTATAGGGATAATGCAGAAACATCTCCCCAAAAAATTTCCGTATGGGTGGACAAAGCAAAGGTTCCAGTATCGGATGGGGTGAGAGCAATAAAACAACCAAAAGGAGTAGTTCACACAGGGTAATAATAGCAAAGGGTAGAAATATAGCTGGACATTGCCACATGCTCTTAAAGGATACTTTCCAAACCTCACCACAAAAAAACAACTTATCAGTAAAACTTTCCTTCATTTTTTTATTAACTACAGATGGAAACAGATAGTAGAACAGGCATTCCTGCCTGTTTACCCTTGCTTGCCAATGAATTATTTTTCTGTAGTCTTTTTCCCCTTTCTTTCAAAAAGATGTTGTGATAAAAACGGACTTAATTCCTTTAAGAACCGTTTCTCTCTTTCCAGCCCTGTTTTAATATCCCCTTTAATCAGCGGGGTTGAAACACGGATCATGGCTCCAGGGCTATTATGGTTTGTTATCTGTTTCAGCACAAAATTAAGCTGGTGAAGATAAAAATTAGATGCAACCATTGTGCCGGCCATATACCAATTAAGAACCAATTCATCTTGATCATCTTTTTTTATATGCATCAAATGGGCATTAAGCTTAGAGAAAGGCTTTTCTCCACCCAAATCGATTTCCTCTGTTTTTTCCTCAAA
>MNYI01000007.1 GCA_001873945.1 Candidatus Desantisbacteria bacterium CG2_30_40_21 | reverse complement strand
GATTTCTATCTTGCCATCTGCGGTCTTTTTGGTAATAGTTACCTCTGATTTTGGGTCAAGGAGGTCAATCATGTTATGAGCCATAAATAGAGCAATCATCATACTGACAATAAAAACCAGATATTCATTGTTTGACCTCCTGCACAAAAAGTGTTCCCTTTCCATCCTCAGGAATATCCTTTAATGGAACGGCAGTAATATTCTCAGAAAGCTTGTAGGTTTCTTTACCAGGATATACCACCCAAAGATGTTCAAGCTCTAAGTTTTCCAGAGCAATCTTCATGGATTTCGTCAATCGTGGGGCATCTGCATACTTAAATTCAACGCCCCAGTTCTTCCCGCCATATTGCCAGAATAGATCCAATTCAGCCCCTGAGTGGATATTCCAGAAATAAAATTCCTGATCTCTTTTTCCAATGCTCCTGCATATGCACTCTAACGCAAAACCTTCCCATGACGCACCAAGTTTGTTATGCGAATAAAGCTGGTTTAAGGTTTCAATGCCCATGAGAGAATGGAACAAGCCAGAGTCTCGAAGGAATATTTTGGGTCTTTTGACAAGTCGTTTCCCAATGTTTAGGTACCATGGTGGCAAAATCCTTACCATAAAAGTGCCTACTAAAATCTCGATATACTTTCGAACTGTCATATCAGAGATTCCAAAAGAGCGGGCAACCTCAGCATAATTAATAATTTGTCCATGATAGTGACTGAGCATAGTCCAGAACCGCCTGAGCGTATAAGCTGGAATATTGATACCTAATTGCGGTATATCTCGTTCAAGAAATGTAGCAATATAGTTTTCCCGCCAGAGTATACTTTGTTCCTCGGTTTCAGCCAGATAAGATTTTGGCAATCCACCCTGAATCCAGAGTTTGTTAATATTTTCCATACCAACATTGTGTAAACTAAAGCCACCAAGATAATAATAGGCAATCCTACCAGCAAGCGATTCAGAACTCTGCCTTAGAAGAGTACCTGAAGCACTGCCAAGTATTAAATATTTCTGGCTTGGATTATTGTCTACCAGATAACGAATGATAGTAAATAAATTCGGCAACCGTTGAATTTCATCAATGACAATCAATCCTTTAAGGTCTTCAAGTGCAAGTTGGGGTTGTTCCAATCTGGCAATGTCCCTTGAATTTTCAAGGTCAAAGTAATGGCTATAATCAAATTCTCGAGCTATGGTTGTTTTCCCACACTGACGAGGTCCCAGTATCGCGGTAACCGGGAACATATTGATTCGATTTAAGATATTCTGGAAATCAATCTTCCGTTCAATTATCTTCATCATAAAAATCCCCTGTTGATCGGTAATTGATAAAATGATACCATAAAAACATTGAAATGTCAAGCGGGGAATATGATTTTTCAGAGAAAATTGTAATTATTCGATGAAAATGCCCTATCCCTTAATCCTGTTTATCCTGTCAAAAAGTTTCTTCAATCTGTGAAAAACTGTGTAATCTGTGGACTCTTTTGTCCCCTCTGTTTTCCAAAAAAACCAATCAACATGGCTGAGAAAAGCAGTGCAAGAACTCCAATACTATTATTCAAATCAATATTGCTTGTTTCTGTAAGAAACGATTTATATACCCCCTTTGCCTCTTCAATCTTTGCTGGAATGACCAATGCGGCAAGGAAGTAAAGACCGATGCCGAGCATTCCAAAACTAATCCCAATGCGGGGCGAAGAGTTGCGACCAACAAATTTCAGAATAAAATAAAATAATATGGACAGAAAGCAAAAAACAATACCAAGTCCCAATCCAACAAGATGTGCAGGGAGTTTAATCACATTCAATGCCGCCCATGTGGAAAAGGTCATGGCTGTGAAACAGACCGGACAGGGAATTAGAAGTAATGCGGAATGTGATTTGTGGGTTGTGGTGTGTGAGTGATGCGAATCCCGCAGCAGGAGGATTCCCCAGATAATCATACCAATAGCCATTAAGGCATGGAGGTATGGTCCTTTTCTTAAGACAGGCTCAAGCAATCTCATCAATTGTTCTGAGAACATTGCCACAAAAATAAAAAGGACAAGATACGAAACCAAGATAAGAAAAATGCCTTTCCATCTCATTCCTCCCAACCCAAGCCCAAAGCCAACCTTAACAGCGAATATGCTTAAGGTGAACAGCATTCCGCCAGTCCATAAGATGATGTTTAATTCCATGTTTTATTCCTCATTACTCAAGCTTAAATTTTATAGGCAGTAATGCCGTACACGCCACTAATATACCATTTGATTTTGCCGGTTGAAAAACTGATGCCTTCACCGCCTCAATTGCTGCCTCATCAAAACCATAACCTGCCTTTTCAATTATCGTTACACTAACAAGTCCTCCGTGTTCATCAATAAAAAGTTTTAATACCACCTTTCCTTCTCTGTCGAGCCTTCTGGCAAGGCGTGGGTATTCAGGTTTAACCTTTTTCAAAAACGAAGGACCATTGGTTGAACCAAAGGTACTCCCGATAACATCTTTGCCTGTATTCCCCTCGCTGTTATAGTCTTGGGAACAGGATAATGGCTGGAAATTTTGAACCCCTGAGGGCATATCTTGAACAACACAGTTTTCCAAGGTCTCTGTCGTTAAAGTTTCAACTGCACCTGTCTGTATCTGAGTCGTATTGGTTGAGGTTTCGGTCAAGAACTGCAACGATGTCATCTCATTTGCTATAGGGATAGATGGCTTCTTAATTGCTTCTGTTGCTATAGGGACAGATGTCTCCTTGATTGCCTCTGTTTTATGTAATTCCTGTGTTCTATGCAGGTTGACCCTTTTAACCTCCTCTCGGGTGCCTTTATTGTCTAAATTCTCCAGTATTGAAACCATTATTAACTCTTGCGATTTATTCTGTTGTCCCTGATTATGATTACTTACAATACTCCATATCGCCAAAAAAATGCTATGCAACAAAATAGAGATGATAAGACTACCTTTCATTTCCCCTTTTCCTTACTATTTCCATTAAATTTTTATTGACAAAAGCTCCTCACTTGTGCTATTCTTATATGTGAGGTGATTAATTATGTCTTGCAAAAATCCAAGAATCAATACCGTCCTTGAGCCACCCCTTTATGAATGGGTAAAAGAAAGTGCCACAGCTCAAGGAATATCTATCTCCTTAAAATTAAGGGATATCATTCAACAAGCCTATGAGCTATCTGAGGATTTATATTGGGCAAGGGTTGGAGAAGACCGTCTTTCTAAAAGAAACCTTTACTCATACTCATGTGTGGGGTTAATAAATGAACTATTCCCTACTTTATCATCCACTTGTGTTAAAAGAAGATATCCCTCCTCTTAATAAAGATATCAAGAATAGAATTAAAATCAGCATAGCGGTAGGCTTTTACCACCTGAATAAACTCAATCGGTATTGTTTTGGTTATGTGTACATTCATTTATTAATCATCCTCTGATTTTCACCGAGTCGTTGTAGTGAATATCCACTGAATAACCCAAGCCCTTCGCTCCACTTCCATTACAGAAGTTTCATCACTACTATGGCTTAGCCCGACTACCTGAAAGCTCATCGCTCTCCTGCGTTGAGTTTACCTTTCAGGTTCTCCCGTGTTCTGTAATAAAGCCTAACTTTAAGTCATGTCGACTGTATAACGGTGGGCGTATAGCCAGTAAACAGGTTTCCGCTATACTTGTCTCTACATCCTCTGCATAATGTGATTTTGCCCGACAACTTATGTGATTTCGTTACTTCATCGGCGATTCATTTACATTCATCTCTTAAAGTCTCACCTGACGGTTTTAACCCGCCTTTTCTCCAACCGTTCACCACAGCAGCGTTACCACTTTTGCAGCGTGGAGCGGTTTGGCAACCCCGCCTATACAGTGTTGCCGACACTTCGTCCCAATTAGCACTTTCAGGATTGTGTCATCTACATTACAGCTTGTTAAAGAACATTCAGTTATACTCAAGTGGGGCATAAATTCCTTAACCTCACGGCACAAGCAGAGGTCACGCAGAGGACGCAGAGATTAAATCATTTCTTTTCTTTCTCTGCATCCTCTTGTAATCTCTGCGTTCTCTGCGTTAAAAAAGTCGATTGCACAGGTCGAAATCTTTTAAGGATTCAGAATCATTATTATTTCCTCCAGTGTCCTTCTAAAATTTATCGGTGTTGGGCTACATAGTTTATATGAATCCACGATATGAATCCTTTTATTCTTTACTGCCTTCATGGTTTTATATCTTTTCCAATTTTTCCTTTCCTCCTCACCCACCATGCCCATAGTTGTAATGATGATAACATCAGGGTCTTTTTGCAAAACCTCCTCCAGGCTATACAACCCTGTTTTCACATCATTAGCAATATTTATCCCACCGGCAAACTCAATAAACTCATTGAGTAAGGTATCTTTTGGAACAGTCCACAAAGGTTTTGCTCCAATTTGAACAAAAACAGTAGGTTTGTTTTTTATGCCTTTATTTACCTTTTTGGCAATAACATCCACCCCTTTTTTTGCCTGCATTACCATCTTTTCTGCCGTTTTTTCTTTTCCTGCAAGCCTTGCTAATTGCAAGAATCCGTCACAAAGGGAGGCAAAATTTTTAGGTGTAGAAAATGTAACCACATTTATGCCCATATCCCTTAATTTTTGTATTTGGGCAGGGTTACTCAAGGATGATGCCAAAACCAAATCAGGTGCAAGGGCTATAATTTTCTCCATACTTGCATTTACACAAGAGGCAACCTTTTCCTTCTTTTCAGCAGCAGGAGGTCTTTTGCAGTATGTCGTTACTCCAACTAACTTATCCTCAACCCCAAGTAGGTAAAGTTGCTCTGTCAAGGGAGGACTCAATGATATTATTCTTTTTGGATAATCCTGCCCGGCATGGCAAATACTTAAACCCCCAAACAGAACGATACATCCACATAGAAGCTTCTTCATTAATAGATTCTTTTTCATTAATATATCCTTTCTACCTTTTTTTATTGTAAGTATTCAGGTACTTTGTGTCTGATGTTTATGTGTCTGACCATCAGACCACCTGAACGGTTACCCTATTACTGTGTCTTCGTGATTCTAATTGGTTAAAATTCTATTTCAAAACCACCGATAATTTTTCTTTCCGGCATTGGGTAGTCCTGATCATTAATCCTTGAACCAAATATTGTAGAATACTTCTCATTAAATAGATTTTCACCGGACAGGAAATATTTTATATCCCTGAAGGATTTGGATAATCGGGCATTAACTACGGTATATCCCGGGATTTTTTTAGTATCCATAGTAACATTTGGCCAACTATCCCAATTACTATAATACTGGTATATTGCAGAGACATATTGTAGAGCCAGATTTAATTTCAAATCCTTTATTTGTAAGAAATTTTTATATTGTAACCCTAAATCCGCTTTATTTTCAGGGACAAAGGCGGCTTTTCTCCTTATCTCTTGCATCTGATTAGTTTCCGCATTAATTAATTCCTGACTTCTTTGCTCAGCATCCAGATGAGTCCATTTCAGGTCTAATTTCAGGGCATTGGTTAAGTCTGTAGATACTTCTAACTCTAATCCATTTATCAATATCTCATCAAGATTTGATGGTTGCCATTTATTTCCAAAAGGACCTAATGGTCCGGTTGGTGCCCATTTAATCATATTTTTGACGCTTTGATGAAAGACAGTGCTTTTAAGATGTATCTTTTCATTAAAAAAATCCGATATGCCCAATTCATAAGATTCCCCTTTTTCCGGTTTAAGATTAGGATTTCCCTGTCCAGAAGGGTCGGAAGGCCAATAGAGGTCATTCAAAGATGGGGCTTTGAATGATTTTCCATAAGAAATACTAATACTTTTACTCAGGTCGAGGAGCCAGGTTAATCCTATCTTTGGATTTACTTGAGAGTTATAGTCTGAAGGGTCATCCCATCTAACTCCGAAATTTATGGTATTGTCAGGACTGAGGTTTATCATATCGTTTAAATAGACTGCCTTAGTCGTTCTATCTGCATTCACAATTGATGGTATTGTAATTTTAGTTGTTTGATTATAATCCTTTTTATCTGCGTCAAATTCATCCTTTTCAATACTCATACCCGCAGTAATCAAATTTTTTTCGGTCAACTGCCAGCTATTCTGTAATTCAACCCCCTTAACCTTTGTTTTAAAATTATCATCTCCAACATGATGTTCATCTACCGGAGGACATATCCATGCTCTATGGTCATCATCATTCCAGTCATTCAAATAGGTCTTAAACTGAAATGAATTTTTCTGATAAGCAGTTTGTAAATACCATCTTTTATTCTTCCCATAATCAACTAAAGACGAAACTTCATCATTTCCCATGGTGCGTTGAGTAAGAGTTCTTTTACTCACATCTTTAGCCGGTTTAGAACCGGGATGTTCTGTCTTATCTTTATAAAAACCTGTAGAAAGAGTAAAACAATCAGCATGAGCAAGTTGATAATTAAGTTTCAGGTTAATTTCGTTATCGTTATGAGCATCGTTTCCCCTTTCTCCTTTTGATTTTTTATGAGTTGTTGTGAGGAGGTATCCAAAATTTTCAAAGGTCTTCCCATTTTTAAGATTGAAAATGGAACGGGCAGATTGTCCATAAGAACCTGTTATCTCGGTTATGGGTTCTTCAGGAACTTTTGAGGTAATAATATTAATAACCCCGGCTATGCCGTTTGCTCCATAAAGTGCTGAATTAGGACCTCTGACAACCTCTATTCTTTCAACATTTTCTATTGAAAGCCAGGAAAGGTCTGCTGAACCTGTAGAAGGTGAATTAACAGGTCTGCCATCAATTAAAACTAATGTTTTAGAGGAATTCAACCCTCGAAATAAAATCGATGTTCCTGCTCCCATTGCCCCATACCGCTGTATTCTTATGCCCGTTAAATTCTCCAATACCTGACCTACATCTTGAGAATCCGATTCAATCTCATCCCTTGAAATAATGGTTACTGAATAAGGAATTTCTTTTAAGAGAAGCGGACTTTTGGTCGCGGTAACAACCACCTCCTCTAACTCTATTACTTTCTTTTCAGCCTTCACGATTTCTGAAGTAAGCAAAATAATCCCCATTGCACCTAACATAATTGTTAATTTTTTAAACATGTTTTTTCCTCCTTTTATTCTTTTAGCATAGTTGGTTTGGAATTCAGGCTTTAGCCTTTCATAAATGAAATCCTAAAGGATTAATTCCGATTGATGCCACCTATTACTATCTTTATTATATTATAAACCTCACTCAATAATTGAGAAAGGATAAAATAGAAAATCAGCCTTCGCCAGGAAGATTGGGTTTATTGTCTTTCCCCTTTTTTTTAAAAACAAAAAACCCCAACCTTCGACAAGAAGATTGGGGGTTTTTCGTTTTCCCTTTATTTCTTCCCTTTCTGCGAAGGTACTTATCAAAGTAAATAATAGACCGGACTTATGAAGTTTTCCTTCCATTACCGTTGCGCGACAGTGCCTGAATCTCACAGGACTTCCTCTATTTACCTGATTTCTTTATAATAATATTATCATACTTAAAATTAAAAGTCAAGTAAAAATTTTCATTGACACAATTGTAATATTTTGATATAATGAAGTAATATGGAAGATGGTTATCCATCCTCGTTGTTTTTTACTTTAAGTTGAGTGAGAATATGCTTGCAATAACAAGATTTTTTCAAAATATATGGTCAAGGATACAGGGGGCTTTTGAAGATAGTCGCTTTTTGTGTGATGATTGTAGGTATGATTATCCAAGTGCCTGTCATCAATCTGCCCGGCCAAATGCAAGAAAATGTCCTGATTATAAAAGAAGGTGACTATGAGATATTATCCAATTTGTTTAGATGTAAAGGATAAAAAATGTGTGATTGTTGGCGGTGGTGAGGTAGCTGCAAGAAAGATAGTCTTTTTGTTGAATTGTGAGGCGAATATAACTGTTATAAGCCCACAGATAAAGGAAGAGATTAATGCCTTTGTTCAAGAAAAAAAGATAGAATTGATAGATCGCAAGTATCAGGAAAAAGACTTGAATAATGCATTTCTTGTTATCGTTGCTACTGATGACCAAGAATTGAATAAACAGATTTCGCATGAGGCAAGAAATAAGGGAATACTTGTCAATATGGTTGATTCGGCAGAGGATTCTACGGTTATTCTCCCAGCAGTACTTTCCCGAGGGTCATTAAGCATTGCTGTTTCTACAGAGGGAAAATCTCCGGCATTGGCTAAAAAGATAAGGGATGATCTGCGAGAGATATTTGGTAAGGAATACATAGGATTTGTAGAATTATTAGGAAACCTTCGTCAAATTGTCAAGACTACATTTGACCAGCCAAAACGCCATATTATCTGGAATAAGCTGTTAACTTCAGAGTTGCTTGAATTGCTGAAAAAGGGACGGACAGATCTGGTAGATGTTGTGCTTAATAGATATGGAATAAATAGACGGAAAGATTAAAAATGAAAGAAATTATTATTGGTACCAGGGGTAGTAAGTTAGCCTTGACTCAAGTCCAATGGGTAATGTCTCGCCTGCAAGCAATATATCCAGAAATAACATTTCAAATAAGGGTTATCCATACTCGGGGTGATAAATTGACCCATGCAAACCTTGCTCAAGCAGGTGGATATGGGTTTTTTGTTAAGGAGATAGAGGATGCCCTCCTTTCTAAAGATATTGATTTGGCTGTTCATAGCCTGAAGGACATGCCAGCAATACTTCCCCATGGCTTAAAAATTGGAGCAATATGTAAGAGATTGGATGCAAGGGATGCTTTTATCTCTAAGGATGGCTGTAAATTGGAGGATATTGAACCCGGATCAGGCATTGGAACAAGCAGTCTCAGGCGGCAAACCCAACTTAAGTCGTTCAGACCTGACTTGAGGGTAGTTGACTTGCGAGGCAATCTTGATACACGATTGAAAAAACTAACAGGCAACCGCAAGGAGGTAGCACCTCTGGCAGGATTGCCCCTACAGACAGAATTACCGGAAATATCTGGGATTATTGTGGCAGCAGCAGGATTGTATCGACTCAAAATGGAGGGGAAAATTACGCAACTGTTGCCCTTGGAACCCTTTTTACCTGCCGCAGGTCAAGGGGCATTGGCTCTTGAGGTGCGGAATCAGGATGAAATTGAGGTCATGGTTAATGTTTTGAATGATCAGGAATCCATGATAACCGTGTTTGCAGAAAGGGCATTTCTGGAGAAAATAGGGGTTGGATGTGCTGCCCCTGTTGGGGTATATGCCAGAATTGCAGGAGACAAATTGATTGTCCGTGGGATGATTTCTGAGCATTGGGAAGAATCACAGACAGGAATGTCTGTGCTACATTGGGAAGAGATTGAGGGACCACCACAGGATTATAGGAAGATTGGATTGCTATTGGGGGAAAGGATGGTCCGATTAGGAGTCAAGAAAAAATAAGTTGTACACCAAGAGTTACTCAAGATGATTGGATGGCAAGTCTGACTGTATGTAAGTGACGAACAACGAAGCCAGCCAAGATGGATCGGTAACACGACTCCTGCAAGTTATTTTTTCTCCGGCAACTTAGTTTGACTATTCAATAGATGCCAAGCAAATCATTGCAAGTCTTAAGGTTCTGGATAATGGATGCAAATGGTTGGATGAATTGGAAAAGATAAAGGATCCATGGTTTTATTTTAACCCTGGAACAGGCTTTTATCATATTCCACGAAGCTGGATAGATGATCTGGATGTTCCATTTAGTGGGATTACAGGATACATTAAAAGGCTTGAGCAAGGAGAAAAAATAGAAAGGGATAAGGAAAAAATACAAAATGAAGCAGAGAGATTAAGAAAAGGGTACTATAAATTATTAAGGACAGATGAAGAAAAAAAGGTATTTACTGAAAAGCTTTCTCTGGCAAAAACAGTCTTTCCCTATGTTGAGGAACATAACTTTTACATTGAACACTGGCATCATACCATCTTCTGGAATAAGATGCGGCAATTGGGTAGGGTTTTTGTTGAAAATCATTTTTTTGGGGATGAAGAGGATATCTTTTATTTGAACCGATATGAGATCTCTCAGGCACTCTATGACCTTTATGCCTCATGGGCAATTGGCTCACCAGCAAGGGGACCGATGTATTATCCCGGGATAATAGCTAAAAGACGGAAGATGATTGAAGCCCTTTCAAAATATCAGCCTGCACCAGCATTAGGCATTCCGCCTGAGGAGATAACAGAGCCATTTACGATTATGCTCTGGGGAATTGTTTCTGAAAAGATCAATAATTGGCTTGAGTCCGTATCTGAGGGTGTTAGTTCAAATATCTTGAGGGGACACCCTGCATCCCCTGGTATAGTCGAGGGAAGAGCAAGGCTTATTTTGTGTATTGATGACCTGAAAAAGATAGAGGATGGAGAGATATTAGTCTGTCCTATCACTACCCCTTCATGGACAATAGTATTCTCAAGGATACGGGCAATTATTACCAATGTTGGTGGTAGCATGAGTCATGCGGCTATTGTTTGCCGGGAATATGGTCTGCCCGCAGTTGTTGGCACAGGCTTTGCCACACAGACAATCAAGAATGGGCAATGGCTGAAGGTTGATGGTCAAAAGGGGATTGTGGAGATAATTGATAATTGTTAACTACTCAGGTAAAGGAATTTACCACGGAGACACAAAGGTATACAGTAACTACTTGTAGTTATATTGGACGGAAAAACTACGAAATACGCGAAAAATCACGAAAATTAATAATCAGAAGGAATTTGTGAATCAGATATTTCTCACACAAAGCCACAGAGATCACAAAGACATATGAGATTTTTCTTCTTTTCTGTCCTTTGTGTGCTTTGTGTCTCTGCGAGAAGAA
>MNYI01000017.1 GCA_001873945.1 Candidatus Desantisbacteria bacterium CG2_30_40_21 | reverse complement strand
AAAAGTTGATAAGTTGAATAGTTGATGGGTTGATAAGTGGATGAATTGATAGGAAATGTTTATGAATTATGAATCTGTGTTCCTTTAACCTATAAACTCATCAACCTATCAACTTATGTGTTCTCCGTGGTAAATTCCTTTACCTGAGTAGTTACCTTTACTCCAAAGAATGAGATAGCTATCCCTGCCATAAGCAGACAACAGCCAATCCAAAAAATCACCAAGCCGGGGTCTTTTACCACCTTAATGCCTGAGTATGGAATGGCAGTAAACCCTGTAAGTCGAAACCCCATTCCTTCCTCTTTCTGATGGTAATCTGGAAATTTAGAAAAGACCCATTGACTAAATTTCAACCGCTTTCCATCATAAACCTCTAATTTAACGGCTGGATTATTAGCCTCCTCGCTTTTTGAGTAAGCCTTACCCCCATCTAAGGTAAAGTCAAACAAAAACTGGACAGGCTTAACCACAAGGCTTGTTTTTGGAATCCTGAAGCTCTCCCCAAGCCTTCCTGTCCAATCAATGCCATTCACATTTAGATTAACACTTCTTACCCCATCCTGACCATAGCTTGACTGGTAAAACCAGACACCTTTATAGATTAACGGGTGATTAACCTCTATTGTTTTGGTCAAGACCTCCCTACCGCCTTCTATGATGGTCAACCTGCTTTTATAATCCTTTGGCATGGATGAATCAGGGTACCGTTCAATCAGGAAGTTGTGCAATTTTATTTTGAGGTCGCAGTGCAGAAGAGAGGCTATTTCTCCTTCCCTGACATTTACATCCTCCTCAAACCCCATGAGACTACCCATCACGCCGCCAGAGAGGATGACTAAGATACCCAAATGGACAAGATACGAACCCATCCGTCGGCGTCTGTTGAGAAAACAGACAAGAATATTCAGGCTGAGTAGGACTAATATGCCTACAAACCAGAAAGAGTGATAATATGCCTCGCTATTCTTGATACTGCCAATGATGCAGGCAAGGCTTAAGATGATAAGCAGGGCTATGGCTAATCTTTTTGAACCAAGAAAGCTTTTTATTCTCATTTCCTTTTGTATATTCCTCCTAATCGTAGCCCAGACATTCCTGTCTGTGCGTAAACTGTCCTCTTTCTGCTCCTGCCTTATTTCCTACATCCATGCCTGAAATCCTTGTGATACAATCTTGACTCCTTTCCTGATGCTTCTATGGATGCTCTTAATGCTTCACCTACGAATATCAAGGCAGTCTTTTTAATGTTGGCATTTTCAACCAATTCCACAATGTCTTTTAATTCTCCTCTCACGATTTTCTGCTCTGGCCACGATGCCTTTTCGATAATCGCAATAGGTGTATCTTCAGGGTAACCATGCAAGAGTTCATCCTTGATCCTTTCAATCATTCCAACACTCAAAAAGATAACCATGGTTGCCCTGTGTTTTGCCAATTCTCGCAGTTTTTCTGTTTCAGGCACAGGTGTTCTGCCTTCAAATCTTGTGAAGATTACTGTTTGGCTTATCTCAGGTATGGTTAGTTCCTGTCCGAGTATGGCTGCACCAGCCATGGCAGAGGATACGCCGGGAATAATGGAATTAGGACTTACGCAAAACATCACTTTGCCTACCACATCTGGTGGTCATTACTTTTCAAAATACCATATATGGTGGATATTTTCTCATTTTGCGTAAGTCCTAGGAATATTCAATGCCTGATGCACAAAGCCGTTCTATCTGTTCTGATATGGCACTATAAAATGATGTGTCGCCTGTGTGAAGTCTGACTACCATCTTGCCCATGGCAATACCACGAGTCATGGTATCTATTATTTCCTCAAGGGTCATCACTGAAGAGTCAAAGATCTCTGCCTTAATGCCCCTGATAATCTCAGGATTCACGAGGCTTCCGGCATAAATAACTACATCTGCCTGATCAAGTAATTTTCTGCCCTTAATGGTAATTAATTCCGGATCGCCCGGACCCGCACCTACAAAGTATACTCTCTCCATTTTCATCATTTCCTCACTATCATCATTGAAAAATAATCAAGGTCTTCTGCTTTTACATCCATGATGTTTTCAAATATTTTTTCATCCCTCATGCCTGCCCTTGAGATATACAATGCCCTGTTCAGAATGCCCATACAGTCAAGGGTTTTCACAACATCATCAAATACCTTGTGAACCTTCATTAACACAACTGTATCAAATCGCTTGAGTGTCTCTTCCAGATCATCCACATAATTTGCCGGAAGGATAGCAATTCTTTCATCTGCAAGCCCAAGAGGAATACCTGCCCTTGATGCTGCTGCATTTATGGAAGATACGCCAGGGATTATCTGAATATCCAGTTCGGAATTGAGTTCAAGAAGCCTGTCATAAAGATAAAAGAATGTGCTGTAAAGAGTAGGATCACCAAGGGTAATAAATGCCACGGACATGCCTTTATCAATCCTGTCCATGATTAATTTCACCGTTTCTTGCCATTTTGTATCAAGCTCATGGCGACATGTTGTTGTCTTTTTCATCGGGAAATATGCAGGGATAATCTCTTTACCCTCAAGGTTCAATGCCCCCTCTACAATAGACAAGGCAAGACTGCTGCCCTCTTCTTTTCCCTTAGGAACACAGATGCATGGCACGCTGCTGAGAATTCGCATCGCTTTCAGTGTCAATAATTCAGGGTCTCCTGGACCTACACCTATGACGAAAAGGGTGGCTTCACATGATTTTACATGTTCCGAATCCATTTTTATAACAACCACATTTGGTTCTGTAAAAGGCATATCAATAAACTCCTGCGGTTTTCCCTCTGTAATCTTTTCATCCGGGTAGCCCAATCTTTCACAAACGAACATTATCAGCCCAAGATTGGCAGTAATGGGTGAGGAAATGAGCGTTTTTGCTATGGCACAAGGGGTATTTTCACGGCTATCTGTCAGAATCGCCATCTTGTTGTATTTTACAAGAAATGACGGAATATCATTCATCCCATACCCAAGTCGCTTTTGGCCAGAGATTCCATGAAGGCTCATCAGGAAGGCATCATCCCATGTCTCTTTTATTCTTGAAAATGCCAATTGAATACTTGATAAATCAGGAAGTATCTCAACCATATCCCTGCCAAATTCCTTAATAAGCCTTCTGCCAATCCCAAAAAATAATGGATCCCCAGAGCAAATAATGGTAATGATTGATGAGGGGTGGCAGAGAAGGGCAGAGTTAATGGCACCAACTATTTTATCTACCTCTATCACCGTTATCTTGTCTTTAGAAAAATGAGAAAAATAGTCGCTGTCCTCATTTTCCAAGACATTAAGCAGTCTGTTAGATGGAAGAATAATCATTGTTGAACTGCAAATTACCTCTTATGTTCTTTTCACTTTTCATCACGGAAGCTCCTTACAAAACCAGTAGCATTGCAGGGGACAGGGGTCCGTTTGCAGGGGACCTGTTCCTTCACGCCATTGGATGGAGCCGACCCCCGACCCCTTGACGACTCACGCCCTTGGATGAGCCTTATTATAAACAGTTTTCAATCTTTCCCTGGTTACATGGGTATAGATTTGGGTTGTAGAAAGGCTTACATGACCAAGTAATTCTTGAACAATCCTTAAGTCTGCACCATTATTTAACATATGTGTAGCAAATGTATGTCTCATTGTATGTGGACTGACATCTTCAAACCCTTGTGCTTGAGTAATCTTATGAATTAGCAACCTCACCCCTCTATCAGTAATCCGTTTGCCGCGATGATTCAGGAATATAGCAGATTCCTGTTTCCCTTGCAGGGCTTTATCACGAATATCAAGGTATTGACGAATAGCTGATAGGGCATAGGAGCCTAAAGGCACCAGTCTTTCCTTTCGTCCCTTACCCATAACCCTTGCTATGCCTCGTTCAAATTCTATATCCGTGATATTTAAGGAAACCAGTTCACTAACCCGCATCCCACTGGAATAAAGCGATTCAAGGATAGCTTTATCCCTTAATCCAAGGACATTATCTGTCGCAGGGGTATCAATTAAGGTTGTCATCTCTTCGGGATACAGGAATTTTGGAAGCCGCATCTCTAATTTTGGGGTACGAAGTGCCCTGGCCGGGTTTGTTTGACAATATTTCTCACGACACAGAAACCTGAAATAGGTTCTTAAGGCAGCTAACCTGCGAGCAATAGTTTTTCTTGAATATTGCTTTTTCTGAAGTTCACCAAGATAGCGTCTCAGCCAGAGATGATCCAACTCACCCCTGCCAAGCTCCAGATCATTATCTCCTAAGAATTCAGCACATGACAGGAGATCATTCTTGTATCCAGCAATGGTATGAGAGGAATAATTTTTTTCTGATTCAATATATGATAAAAATTCTGTTAAGTGTAAAATGGCTTTTCACCCCTGAAACGAAGGGCGAACATTCCTGTTCACCATTTGTCCAGCTTTTGTATCATTGTTACCTTTAATATCATATATCGGGCTTTTATGCGGATTACTTTAGGAGGAATAAATTGCAAGTGGTAACTACTTAGCCACAGATGGACGCAGATAAATTAAATACAAAAAGATTACAGACATTTGATAATAAAAGAAAAATATCAGCGTCCATCTGTGTCCATTTCGTCCATCAGCGTCCATATCATGTTTGCCAAATTTATGGTGGAGGATAGGGGACTCGAACCCCTGACCTACTACATGCGAAGCAGTCGCTCTACCACCTGAGCTAATCCCCCAATATGAAAGCTAAAAACGAAAAGTGAAAAGTGAAAAATTATGATAGAAATAATATTTGTAAGGGCGAACCTGTGTGTTCGTCCTGATTATCATTAAGGTTGCAGATGGTTTTCCCTTTTCCCTTTTCCCTTTTCACTTTTCACTTTTCACTTATTATGGCAATAATATGCACATCATTCTGAACACCACTGGCATCCCTTTCCCGTCCAAATCTTATGGCTTTCATAGGCTTTATATCAATATGATTATACTCTATTGTCTCTGGTGATTCATAATACATTGGTGGATAGAAGGCATTATATGGTCTTAACTCATTAATATCCAACAATTCATCATTACTCTCAGGCAATAAAACCTCTATTGTCCCAGCAATTTGTTGCGAGGATGAGTTGCCGCCCTGCCCCCATGAGAATAATGTCCCCTGCAACATCTTATTTTCACAAGCATTCCATCCCTTTCCAAGACCTGCCATAATTATCATCATAAATATCCAGAATACAACAAATCCACTAAAGAATATAAAGTTATGGTTTTTGTTGGTTTCATCGTTATGCATATTTCCTACCCCAACCTATTTCTCAATTCCCTTGTCTTTTCCTCTAACAACCCCTTATTTTTTGCCTCAATATTAAGTCGAATAAGTGGCTCTGTATTTGAAGAACGAAGATTAAACCGCCATTCCTGATATTCCACAGACAGCCCATCAATGCGTGTGATCTCACCATCCTTGTAATATTCCTCAATCTCCATTATCTTTTCTGCTGGAGAGTCAACAACACAGTTTATCTCACCAGAGATGAAATACTTTGATTTCAAGGGAAATAACAACTCAGATAGCGACTTATTAGTTATAGACATCAATTCCAGAATCAAAACAAGAGGAATCATGCCATTATCTGCATAATAGTTATCCTTGAAATAATAATGACCACTCATCTCTCCGGCAAAAAGGGCATCTTCTGTTCGCATCCTTTCCTTGATAAAGGCATGCCCTGATTTATTAATAAGAGGAATACCACCATATTGCTTAACCACATCAATGTTTGCCCATATCAGCCGCGGATCAAAGATTATCTTTGCCCCTGGGGTTTTTTTCAGAAATGCCTCAGCCAGAAGGGCAGTAATATAATAACCATCGATAAACTCACCATTTTCATCAATAAAAAAGCACCTGTCAGCATCACCATCCCAGGCAACACCAATATCAGCCCCTTCTTGCCTAACTCTTTCTATAATTCCAGCCCTTTTTTCTTCAAGTAAAGGGTTTGGCTCCCCATTTGGAAATCTTCCGTCTGGCTCAAAATTCATGGGTATTATCGTTACAGGTAACCCCTTAACAATCCCTGAAGCCACCTTGCCCCCAATCCCATTGCCTGCATCAGCTACTATTTTGTAAGGTTTTAATACCTCTGGATTAATAAAGGAACGCACATGTTTCACATATTCATCATAAATATCCCTTGAGATTAGTGTACCTTTTTTGTCAGATGAGGTAAATTCTTGTTTAATGGTCAGATCCCGAATTTCATATATGCCTGTATCCCCTGATATGGGGATGGATTGTTCTCTAACCATTTTCATCCCATTATATTGGGGAGGGTTATGAGAGGCTGTCAACATAATACCGCTATCGCATTCAAGCCAGGCATTAGCAAAATAAACCATGTCTGTGGACACCTCTCCAAGGGTAATAACATCTACGCCCATGTCCATAATCCCCTGACTCAAGGCAACAAATAGTGATGGGGAGGAAAGGCGAATATCGTATCCAATCACAACATTTTCTGGCTTGACAAACTCTACAAATGCCCTGCCTATCTGATAAATTACATCCTCATTCAATTCATCAGGATAAATCCCCCTGATATCGTATGCCTTAAACATTGATGAATTAATGGACATTTTTTCTCCCTCCTTCACTTTATTTTGGGGGGGAAATAGGGTGCTGTCCCCATTTTTCCCCAATCAAATCTGACAATATTTCTCTCTACCTTTGAGAACTCTATCCCTACCAGACATATCTCCTTGCCTGAATTCAAGTATTTTTCATAATATTTCTTATTCTTTATCTGCTCCAATGCGGTGTTTTGCTCACTTTCTTTATCTATGATCTTAAACTCAAATATTATCACTACCTTATCGGTTTTTATCACTATATCTATTCTGCCACGATTAGTAGACTCTTCTACCTCTAAATCATATCCAAGCGAGGCAAATATAGCATAAAATATTGACGCATAATAGCCTTCATATTTGTCTAACTCATTTTTCATGTACCATTCATAGGGTATGGCGGCAAAAAGTCTGAAGAATGTATTTTTTAATAGTTCAAAATCTAAAGCCTCTATGGCATCATAAACCTTTGATTGTGTATTCTCTTTGATTCGGACATCTTTATTCAGGTAAAACAGCAAATAATCATTTAAGGAGCTTTTTACCTCTAAGTTTGGATATGTTAATTCATATTCTATCTTTGCCCCTGTTTGCCTTTTGCCTTTTATCGTCAAATATCCTGTTTGGAACAACAAAGCATCAGTCTCTATACAATCTACATCAAATGAACCTATCAATGATTCGCCTGCTCTTATTTCCTCAAGCTCTGGTATGTAATATCTCCTTTCCTTCAATAATTTTAATAAAAATGTCGGACTCCCTGTCTCAAACCAGTAATTCCTGAACTCCTTGTTTGCACTACCTAAAAATAATAAAATGTCAAATGGATTATATACACCCTCACCAAGCCATGAATATCCGTTGTACCACAGTTTTACCTTTTCTAAATCTACTCCTACTAAATGTTCTGCAAATACTGTTTCCAAATCATTCTGAGTATAACCACATATCGTGGCATATCTTTCATCTATGGTTATATCTCTCAAGTTATTCAGTCCTGAAAATAATGATACCTTAGAAAATTTACTAACCCCTGTCAGCATGACAAATTTGATACAGGCATCGGTTGATTTAAGGACAGAATATAGATTCTTAAGCTCTTCCCGCATCGTTTGTGCAATCTCTGGGTTTTCAATGTTATCTAAAATTGGCTTATCATACTCATCTATAAGTATAACCACTTTTTGATTGTATTTTTCTGCTGTTTTTGTTATGAGTTCTATAAAACAACCTGCTGTTGTTTCAAAATTACACCTAACACCCAATTCTTTTTGATTAACCTCTAAAATCTCATGTATTCTTTTGTTTAATTCTACCTTTTCCTTAAATACCCCTGCCCCAAAATCTATCTTTATAACCGGATACTTCTTGCCAAAATCCCATTTATCGTCTATCCATAAACCCTTAAACAATTCTTTTCTACCCTCAAATAAGCCTTGTATCGTATCTATCAATAAGGATTTCCCAAATCTCCTCGGACGGGATAAAAAGAAGTATTTACCATTGTTTATGAGTTCGTATATTATTCTCGTCTTGTCTACATAACAATAATTCTCGTTAATCACTTCACTAAATGTTTGAATACCTATTGGTAATTTCTTCATTTTTTCTTTCCTCTGTCTTCATATTGTTAATATCCCTCAGTCGAGTACTCCTTCGGGATGACAATACTATTTGCGATATCGCATAAGTTGACACGACACTATTGCCGTTTCATCTTATTAAACCCTACAGCCACACCCTTATCTGCGTTATATATAGGAAAACACCTGTAGTTTTTAACCCAATCCTGATGCACAGCAAACTCCTTTTGGTGCCATAAAAAGACCCATGGGGGCATCATCATGAATAATAGTCTCAATTTGTTGATAAATCTTATTCCTTTTCTTTTCATCCGTGGTTGCCTGAGCAGTCTCAATCAATTTATCTACTTTTTCATTTTTATACTGAGCACGATTCCCGCCAGCACCAAAATTTGCTGAATGAAATAATGGGGCAAGGAAATTTTCTGCATCCGGATAATCTGCCAGCCATGCCATGTAAAAAGTATCACACTTACCCTGATTGATCATCTCTTTTAAGGCACTCCACTCAACTTGAACAATCTTTGCCGTAATACCAACATCACTTAGCTGTGACTGTATTCCCTCCGTAATATTCAATGCCTCGCGACTTGGCTTTTGATATATTTTCATGGTTAAATTTGGACATCCGGCATCTTTTAATAACTCTTTAGCCTTCTGCGTATTTCGTTCATAGGCAGGCAACTTGCAATTATACCCGGGCAGGGTTGATGGAATAGGACCATGAGAGAGAACGCCTTGATTTTGCAGGACTGTCTCTATAATTGCTTTTTTATCTATGGCATAATTCAAAGCCTGCCGCACCCTGACATCATCAAATGGTTTCTTCTGACAGTTTATGCCAAGGTAATAAGCATTCAACCCTACCTGCTCCACAATATTTTTTTCCATTTATCTGTTGTCGTAAATCTTTCAAACTCTGTCATAGGCAATCCAATAGCGTCAAGCGTCCCGGACTCAAACTCAGCCATAGCGGTAAGCTCCTCCGGGATTATTCTGTATTCAATACCATCCACCTCTGGCTTTTTATCAAAATATTCTGTATTTTTTTCTAAAACAAGCACATCATCATGCACCCATTTAGTCATCTTAAATGGTCCAGTACCCACTACTCGTTCAGAAAAATCCTCACCCCATTTTTTCACCTCTTACATAGGAACAACATATCCAGCCGGCATAGCCAGAAACCCTAAAAATGGAGAGAATGGCTTTGTAAGAACAATCTGGAAGGTATGTGCATCCTTCACCACAAACCCTTCAACAACTCCATCCTCAGTCTTATCCGCACCCAACACATCCTTAAATACCCATCTTCGCGGTGATTTTGTCTCAGGATTAAGTATTCGCTGGAATGAATACTTAACATCATTTGCATTCAATAACCGTCCATTAGTAAACCTCACATTATTGTTAAGGTAGAATGTGTATGATTTTCCATCTGGCGAGACATCCCATTTTTTGGCAATATCACCTACAATCTTCATTCCATCCCCGTATCTCACCAACCCATTGAATATCTTGGCACCAACTATACCACCAACCACATCCACCATAAGTGCCGGATCAAGGGTAGTGGGGTCAGAGGAGAGTCTTAATCTGAGGGTATTGGTATCCTTTTGTGAGGCACAATTGGATAATAGAATAGTAACCATTAAAATCATAATGTATTTTGTCATATTTATCTCCTTCTCATCTGCCTTCTTCTTCTGTAAATATGCCTTTTACTTTCTCCCTTAATTGGGGCATATCTCTTTCAACCACATTCCAAACAGCATCCATATCTACACCCATATAATCATGTATTAATTTATCCCTCATTCCTGCTATTTTCCTCCAGGGTATGCCTGCATATTTCCCCTTGAACTCATCAGATAATCTTTTGGTTGCCTCACCAATTATCTTCATCTCTCTGATTACACCAGCCTGAACCAGATTATTTTCCATAAAATCCATATAATCAATTCTCTCTGTATATTTCTCAATTCGATGGATTGCATCCAAGATATGTTTCAGATATACGAGACAATCCTTTTTCATCCGTAAATCACCACCATTTCTTTCTGTATCCTATCTATTAGATAAGGACTTATGAACTTTTCAGTAAGCAAATCTACTTTCATACCTATTGCATCAGACAACTCTTGCTCTATTCCCACAATATCAAGAAGGCTTCTTTTCCCTATCCATTCCACCATAACATCTACATCACTTTCTGATTTTTCCTCTCCTCTTATATAAGAACCAAAGATTGCTACCTTCCTTGCCCCATAATTCTTAAGCATTTGTACAATCTTTTCAAAGATTTTCTCCCTATTCATTGTTTTTTACTCCTTGCTTTCATCCGCAAATAAGAGTTGGAAGGTTAAAGGAAGAGATGTGAAATTCCATGACCAACTTTAACTCATGTCTCTGCAACTTCATAATTATTCGTGGCATTCGACTATTCGTGAGGTTTGTGTTCTTTATTACATTACCAGAGTAATTACCCAAAATTATACTATTATTACTTAAAAAAGTCAAGCAAAATTTCCGAGTAGCAGCAATTCTCATTATGGATTTTCAGATTCACCACAGAGACACGGAGGCACGGAGAATAACTTAAAAAAACAAGCTGACGGAATGCAAATTTTTATAAATTCACAGAATAATGCTTCAAATTTCCAAAAATCTGCGTTCAGCCACATTCAAATAAGAGATTTGTCCTTCGATTTTCCTCTGTGTCTCCGTGTCTCCGTGGTGAGT
>MNYI01000020.1 GCA_001873945.1 Candidatus Desantisbacteria bacterium CG2_30_40_21 | reverse complement strand
CAAGAGATTTTTCATTAATTAAGGGCATAGATGATTGGGGTAAATATCTTGCTATTCCGGAAGAAGAATGGATGTTAAAAGAGATTAGAGGATGTACCTCTACTGGTCGTCCTGTAGGAGATGAGCCTTTTGTAACAAGGTTGGAAGAATTGTTAGGTCGAGTATTAAAGCCAAAAGCTATAGGAAGACCTCGAAAACAGTAAAAAACGGGCGCTGTCCCCGGTTTCCCGGTTTCTCAAGCGAACATAACATATTGTTCTATAGAATCAACCTTCCGAATAAGTTCCTCATGATTTTTATCTGATTGAATATCTGTCTTTAATTCCTCTAATTGATACTCAATATCCAGCTTGATTTTTTCCTCCATGAATGCGTATTTAAATTCTTCAGAAGATAATTGTTTTTTTAAATATGTCGTTGCAATATTCATTTTTCTTCCCTCCATAATTTTCGTATAGTTTTTGCCTTTTCAATTTCATTTTTTGGAGTCTTTAGATCTTTCTTTATAAAACCATGCGTGAAGATTATCTGCTTTTCAAACTTGTAAAAATAGAGACTCCTTGAAATCCTATTTTCAAAAGCAACTCTTAATTCAAGCATACCGTCTTCCAGATATTTTGACAAATTCTCTTTGGGCGGAATACCACTGTTTTTCAGTTCCACAAGTTTTTCTATATATGCAAATATTTTAGCACGCTCCTTAACCGATAGTTCTTCCAAAAATTCTATCATAGGGACTCTATTGTTAATCTCGGCAAAATTATAGGTGAATCTCATTTGTAATCTCCATTGCAAAATTCATTATAAGAAATTCATCCCATATGCACCTAACAAGTGATTATACAGACCTGTATATCACCCAAATTGGAATGATATACAGAAACTGTATATTGACATCCTATCACATTTACATCAAAATGTCAAGAAAAAGTTTGACAAAAACGCTCTCCCTCAGCTAACAGACAATAAAAATTTCCCCCCTCCAACGGCAAAATAAATTCCTTTGCGTTCTTTGTAATGGACGCAGAGAAAGATGCGAAGATGAAGATATATGTACTCAATCGACCTCCTCTTTGTCCCCTCAGGGACACCCTTCCAACCACTCGCATCCCTGTAAAATTACCCAAACCAGATACTATTCCAACATGTTACAACCAATCCCCTGTATCTGGCATCATTCTTGCTTGATAATTGCAGAAGGGTGGAGTATATTCATCACAGTGGTTAGGGGGGGCGTAATTCTCTGTGCCTTGGCATTATTTACAACATTATCACTTGCGACAGGAGTCAAAGTAAAACGAATGTGGTATAAAAAAATAATAGGGGGGGAAGACAGCATCAAATGGATGGTGTTTCTGGCTATAGCTGTAGCTATGCTTGTACCATCCATCTCATATGGGTACGGAACAATCACAGGTATCGTCAGCAATCAAGTATTCGGACAGGCATTGTCCGGGGTTACAGTTGAGGCATTATGCAATAATACCGTGGTTAAGGCTACAACCACGGATATAAACGGCAATTATTCCCTTGCCAGTCTGTCACCAGAGGTTTATTCCATCAGGGCATCTGTTTCTGGATATACTATCCGTTTCTTTCCTTCTTCTGTCAGGATTTCAGAAAACACAAGCCTTTCTAATATTAATATTTCACTTGTACCCATAGGTCAGGGGATGATTGTCTTTGATTCTGTCGTAAATGACAATAGGGAGATATATGCTGTCAATGTCTCCTCTTCCTCCATGACAACTGCTGCCAGATTAACCTATAATTTCTACGACAATACTGACCCCTGCACCTCCATAGATGGACAAAGAATAGCCTTTGTCTCTACCCGTGATGGCAACCCTGAGGTTTATATCATGAATAGGGATGGGTCAAGCCAATCAAGGATTACTTATAACAATGCCTCTGATATTTCCCCATTCCTTTCGCCCGATGCCAGCAGGGTAGCCTTTTCCTCCAATCGGGACGGTAATTATGAAATATACCTTATGGATACAAATGGTTCAAACCCAACCAGATTGACTAATCATTCGGCAACAGATTCGTATCCTGCCTTTTCCCCTGATGGTAGAAAAATAGCCTTTTCCTCAAACAGGGGAGGAGGTTATGATCTTTATATCATGAATGCTGATGGTTCAGGGGTGACCAGATTGACGAATACTGCTGATACTGAGACAACGCCAGTCTTTTCTCCGGACGGACAAAAAATCGCCTTCTGTCTGCAAAAAGGTACAAATACAGCCATTTATTCAGTGAATGTCAATGGGACTGGCACAGCAACCATGCTTACTGAAGGCTCTCAGCCTGTCTTTTCTCCTGATAGCAGACAGATTTCGTTTTGCTCGGCTCGGACAGGAAGGTTGGAATTATATGTGATAAATACGGATGGCACAGGGACATCAACAAGACTTCCCATCCAGCCTCAATTCCAGAACAACAACCCATCATGGTCACCAGGTGCTGTTGGTACAGGTTCTGTCACGGGTAGCATACAAACACCAGAAACTCTGCCTGTAGCAGGTGCTATTGTAGAGTTGATGCAAAACAGGGCAATCATCGCCACAATCACCACCACTCAAACCGGACAGTGGACAATTAATAACCTTCCCATGGGGCTTTTCCATGTTCGTGTTACCTGTGCAGGCTACAAAACTATCTATCTTCCTCAGCCTATAACCATTGCCCAAAATAGTCAGACAACAGCCAATATCCTGCTTTATCCACTTGGCCCCTTCTTTGGCAAGATAGCCTTTGTTTCAAGCCGTGATGGCAATCAGGAGATTTATATCTGTAATGCTGATGGCTCAAAGCAAACCAGATTGACCTATAATCAGGTGTCAAACATTGACCCCTACCTCTCACCTGATGGAAAGAAAATAGTTTTCACCTCTCGCCGCAGCGGGAATGAGGATATATTTATCATGGACAGTGATGGTTCAAACCAGAAGATGCTCACCAATACCTCGTGGAATGATTGCTACCCCTCGTTTTCGCCAGATGGAAAGAAAATAGTCTTTACATCCTATCGTTATGGGAATGCCGACATTTTCCTGATTGATATGGACACAATGGAGGTAACCAGACTTACCAATAACCCATGGGATGAGCAATCACCTGCTTTTTCTCCTGATGGGGATAATATCGCCTATGATGCTTTTGTTAATAATACCCACAAGATATATATCATGAGCAATGATGGCAGAAACCAACACCGTCTAACTGTCGCAACTGGCAATGAATACTATCCAACATTTTCACCAGATGGGGAAACAATAACCTTTACCTCAAACATGAGTATGGATTATGAGATATATACCATAAATATTAATGGCACAGACACAAGAAGGCTGACCAATTCACCGGGGCGGGATTTTAAGTCCTGCTTTGCTCCTGATGGGCGTGGATTGGCATTTTATTCTGAGCGGCAGGATGGCTATGAAATCTATACCATGAATGAGAATGGCTCAAATGTAGAACGGCTTACCTTTAATATTGACTCTGACTTTTATCCAAGCTGGGGGGTGGGCTTTGTACCTATTGGAGCCATAGCTGGCACAATAACCAATAAATTGACCAATACCATTATTGCCGGGGCAATAGTTGAGATTATCCAGGGTATTGCCATTATTGGTAGTGCCACGACTAATGTAAATGGCAATTATTCGATTACTGAAATTCCAGCCGGTTTATTTACGGTCAGGGTATCTTGCCCTGGATATATTCCAGCCAGTTTTCAGGGACAGGTAACTGTCACGCAAGGATTTATTACCCCAGACATAAATGTTTCCTTGAGGACTACATCCATATCTCAAACAAAGATAGCCTTTACCTCCTATGTAACCAATGACAATGCCGAGATATATATTGTCAATCATGATGGAAACCGTCCCACAAGGCTAACCTATAGTTCTGGCTATGATGGTGATTCAGTTATTTCTCAAGATGGGAAAAAGCTTGTTTTTTGTTCCAATCGGGATGGTAACTCCGAGATTTATATCATGGAGGATGATGGTTCTACTCAATTAAGGCTTACCAATAATGGGGCATCTGATAGAGAACCGCAATTTTCTTCGGATGGACAAAAACTTGTTTTTACCTCAAATCGTGATGGACGGGACGAGATATATACAATGGATACTAAGGGCAACAACTTGCAAAGGTTAACCTATACCACAGGCAATAGTTGTGATCCCTCATTCTCACCGGATGGGACAAGGATAGTGTTTTCTTCTACCCGTGATGGGAATTATGAGATATACATTATGAGTCTGGATGGCTTGAATTTAAGGAGGTTAACCACAAATTCAGCTGAGGATAGGGATCCGGTATTTTCCCCGGATAATACAAAGATTGTCTTTTGGAGCAGCCGCGATGGAAATAGAGAGATATACACCATGAATATTGACGGCTCAAACCAGAGACGGCTTACCTATAATACCGGGTGTGATGATGACCCATTCTTTTCACCAGATGGCTCAAAGATTGCCTTTTGCTCTACCTATAACAATAAGATAGAGATTTACACTATGGATCCAGATGGCACGCATCAGGAACGGGTTACCTTTTTCCTTGACAATATTTATACACCCATCTGGGGTGTGGGGAATGTGGGTACCGGCTCTATCTCCGGCAGGATTTTTGATCACCTTGATAACCCGGTAAGTGGTGTGCTAATTGAGGTACTGGGTGAGAATATGAACGAAATTGGAAGTATTACCACCAATAACAACGGTAACTACACTGTTGACAACCTTCCCATTGGATACTTTATGCTCAGGGCATCCTTAGACGGGTATGAAACGAGATTTTATTCAGACAAGCTTCATATTACTACAGGCATTCGCATCCTTTCCATTGATATTCCGTTATTTCCTATTGGCTCAAGCGATGGGAAGATTGTTTTTACTGCAAATCGTGATAGAAATGCAGAGATTTATATCATGAATGCTGATGGGACAAGTCAATCAAGGCTGACCAATAGTCTGTCAGATGAGCAGAATCCGAGCTTTTCTCATGATGGTACAAGGGTATTATTTGCCTCTAATCGAGATGGAAACTATGAAATCTATCTGATGAATGCTGATGGCACGGAGCAAAAAAGATTAACCGATAATTCAGCAAAGGACTCATGTCCTGTTTTTTCTCCAGACGACAAGCTGATTGCCTTTCATTCTGACAGAAGCAAAACCTTTGAGATTTATACCATGAATGCTGATGGCAGCAATCAAATCAGGCTTGGCACTGGTATTGCCCCCTGTTTTTCACCCGATAGTTCAAGGATTGTGTTTGCCAGATATTATAGCAACAATTACGACATCTTTATCATGAATCGTGATGGCTCGGATCAAAAACGGTTAACCACCAATACTGCCTATGATTATGACCCTGTCTTTTCTCCGGATGGAGAGCAGATTGCTTTTACCTCGCACCGTGATGGAAATGCAGAGGTTTATATCATGAATATTGATGGCTCAAACCAGATGAGGCTGACCAATTCATCTAACTATGATGGTGAGTCGAGTTTTTTACCTGATGGCAAATTGATTGCATTTGTCTCTGGTCGACTTGGTAACAATGATGAAATATGGATAATGGATATTAATGGCAATAATGTTCGCAGGGTTACGAATAACTCCAGCAATGATTATCAACCTTCATGGACAGTTGCCTCGGTTGGGATTATTTCGTCCTCTATCTCAGGGACGATCACCTCTCAGGGAGCAGCCATTCAGAATGCCCTGATGGAGCTGGTGAGAGATAACACAGTCGTCAAGAGTGGCCTGACCAATGCCAAAGGGATGTATACCATCACTGTGCCCGGTACCCAGACATATTCGTTGCGATGTTCTGCTGAGGGGTATGCATTCCGATACCTTGACACAACCATCAACCTTGCCCCGGGGACAAAGAAAACTGGTGTAAACATGAGTCTTTTGCCTCTGGGTGCTAAGGGTGGCAAGATAGCCTTTGTCTCTGATTATAAGGGCAATCCTGATATTTACATCTGCAATGCTGATGGTTCAAACCCTACCAGACTGACAAATAGTCCGGCGGTTGAGGGTAATCCATGCCTTTCCTATGATGGAGGCAGGATCGTTTTTCATGCCAATATTGAGGGCACAAACGAGTTATATATCATGAACATCGACGACTCAGGTCTCAGGCGACTGACCACCAATTCATTAAACGATGAGGATCCGCACCTTTCACCAGATGGCAAAACCATTGTCTATGCCTCAGGTTACAACCAGAACAAGGAGATATATACCCTGGATGTCAATACACTCCTGCAAAAACGACTGACCTATAACTTTTACAATGATTCATTCCCCAGATTCTCTCCAGATGGCTCAAGGATTGTGTTTTGCTCAGAACGGGATGGTCTGCCGCAAGTATATATGATGAATGCAGATGGCAGCAATCAGGTAAATCTTACGGGCTTATCCTCGGCTAACCGCCTGCCAAGCTTTTCTATGGATGGCAGCAAGGTACTCTTTTGCCGCGGTACAAATGAGTTGTGTGAAATAACCCTGCTGGATGGGAGTATTCGGACATTATCTGCCGGCTCTGGTAGCTCATGTTATTCCCCTGATAATAAATCCGTTGTCTATTCTCTTGGGGGAAATATCCATACTATTGGTTCATTATCCTTGAGTTTAACAACCAATTCAGCCAACAACCATTCACCCTCATGGTCTGTAGGTGAGGTAAAATGTGGCGGTATTTATGGGCTAATTACTAATGCTGTTGATGCTCAGCCCGTTAGTGGGGCAATGGTCAGTGTCTGTCAGGGGACAAATACTATTGCCAGTGCCATTACCGGGACAAACGGCAGGTATAGCTTTAGCAATCTGGTGGCAGAAAAATATAGCCTCAAGGTAGCATGTCCGGGGTATGCTATCAAATATTTTACTGAGGATGTTTCTATTATTCAGGATACTACTGTGGAGATAAAGCTTTCTCTTCAACCCATTGGCTCAAGGCGTGGAAAGATTGCCTTTGTCTCTGACCGTGATGGGAATAAAGAGATATATATCATGAATGGCGATGGCTCAAACCAGACCCGGCTTACAGATAATTATGTTGATGACTATGATCCCAGCCTTTCTCCTGATGGGGCAAGGGTTGTGTTTTGCTCTATGCGGGATAATAATGAAGAAATATACATCATGAATGCCTTTGGAACAGGCACTCTGAGGCTTACTAACTCCTCAAGCAGCGATAGGCAGCCGCGATTTTCGCCGGATGGGACAAAAATAGCATGGACATCCAATCGGGATGGCGATGATGATATTTACATCATGGATGCTGATGGCAAAAACCAGAAAAAGCTGACCAATAGCATGGCTAACGAATATTCACCCTGTTTTTCACCAGATAACAAAAGGATTGCATTTTGCTCTGATTATCAGGAGGGGATATCGCAGGTATATTTTATGAATATGGATGGTCAGGGATGGACACAAACCACCAATATCCCTGGTGGCTCCTTTAATCCCTGCTTTTCACCCGATGGGCTGAGGCTCATCGTTTGGGCAGCAACAGCTACAGATACCATATACACCATGAATATCGGAGAAACAGGGGCACAAGTACTGCGTTCTGGCTCGGGTACATTGAGCTATTCACCAGATGGAGAGGGTATTGCCTTTGTCTTGAATGATAATATTTGCGTAATGAATGCAAATGGCTCATTTCCTATCATTGGCTACGGACACAATTATTCACCATCATGGTCAGTAGGTGAGGTAAAGACCGGGGGCATTTGTGGTAACATTACCTGTAGCCTTAATTCCACACCCATTTGCGGGGCAATGGTTGAGGTATGGAAGGGCACAACTACCATATCAAGGGCTGTAACAGATGTGAATGGGGCTTTCCTTATTCAGGGGTTAGTGGCAGAGCCGTATTTTATTCGGGCATGGGCTGATGATTATAATACCCAATGTATTCAAGGCACCATATCCATTATAGCTGGGACAGATACGCCCAATATTTTTCTTTCCCTGACACCTGTTGTCAAGGGCGGGCTGGTTGCCTTTAGTTCTAATGATGGAATATACCTGATGAATGCTGATGGCACGGTTACGACAAGGTTAACCCCACCGATTAATTACATCGGTACTGGCAGTCCCCCTGGTTATTATGCCCCGAATCTTTCGCCAGATGGCAGAAGGGTTGTTTTTTCCTCAAATGTAGGCGGGAATATGGACATTTATATGATGGATACCAGTGGTCAAAATATGGTGAAATTGACCAATACTACGGCAGTAGATGATTTTCCCTGTTTCTCCCCTGATGGGAGGTTCATTGCCTTTGTCTCTGGGGGAGACATCCGTCTGATGAACATAAAAGCAGGAAGCATCACCACCCTGCTAAAGGCAGCCCAAACAACCACAGCCATTAATTTTTCCCCTGACGGCACAAGGCTCATCTTTTGCTCAAGTAAGGATGGGTTGCCTCAGGTTTACAGCATGGATATTCGTGGCACAATCACACGCAACCTTACTGGTTCATCATCCACCAACCTATCGCCCTCGTTCTCGCCAGATGGCAAGTTTATCGTCTTCTCGTCAGATCGTGATGGAGGAAGACACAGGCTTTACCTCATGGAGCCAGATGGCAGTAATCAATTCCCAATACCCATTAATCTTGACAGCGAGCTGCAGGATCCTTGTTTTTCACCCGATGGGACAAGGGTAATCTTCTGGGCAAACAACCCTGACCTGTATACGGTTAGGCTTGACGGTAGTGATTTGAAGCAATTAACCTCAGGCACTGCCAGCGATACTGAACCGTCATGGTCTGCTGGTGCGGTTGGCAGTGGCAGAATAATTGGCACAATTATTAATAAAATGGATGGCTATGCAGTGCCGGGTGCTATTGTCAATCTCTATTCAAGCAAACAAGTTATGAAAACGGCTGTAACAGATGTTTTTGGTGATTACATTATCCCTGATGTATATATTGGTGAATATATGCTCACAATATCCTATCCGGGAAGATATGCCTTGAATCGTATCCCTGCATTGGTCAGGGTTATCTCTGACCTTCCAACCATAATAAACGCCTCCATTTCCCCAACAGGCAAAAAGAATGGCAGGATATGCTTTGTCTCTCAGGCAAAGGATGGAACTGATACCGAGATTTATATCATGAATGCGGATGGTTCAAACCGACAACAATTGACCTCTAACCTGTCCAATGAGAAACAACCATGCCTCTCATCAGATGGCGAAAAGATTGCCTTTGTCTCTGATGCAGAGGGGAATGATGATATTTGGCTCATGAACAGCAATGCTACCAACAAGGTAAGGCTAACCACAGGTAATACTCAGGACAACAATCCGAGGTTTTCCTCATGTGACAAAAAGATTGTCTACGATTGCGATGGAGGCATTAAAATTATTGACCTTGTGACCATGCAGCAAACGATCATTCCCGGAAGTGCTTCTTCCCCTTCGTTTTCTTCCGATGGACAAAGGATTGTCTTTACCCATAGCTTGAATGAGAAGGATACGAGTATTTACATTTGTAATGCAGACGGCACCAATCCAATAAGCCTTACCGGAAGCAGTAGCCAGAACCATAGCCCCACATTCTCCCCGGATGGCTTGAAAATAGCCTTTGTCTCTGACCGTGATGGTAATGAAAACATTTATATTATGGATAATGATGGGGCAAACCAAGGGAGATTAACCAACAATACAGCCCAAAACCTTTCCCCGTCTTTTTCGCCTGATGGTCAATATATTAACTTTTATTCAAATCAAGATGGAAACAATGAGATTTATGCCTGTGATATTGAGGGTAGAACAACTCAGAGATTGACCCAAAATCTGATAGACGACTCCCAGCCGTCATGGGGCATAGGGGATGTGATAAACCTTAGCGGCGGGGTATCTGGTTTGGTTGGTAGATATTTGAATTCAATCCCAATATATGGGGCAAAAATAGCTGTTTATCAAGGGGCAACCTTGCTGGCAACAACAACTACCAGCATCAATGGCACCTATAGCCTCTCTGGTATACCTGTTGGAATAAGTAGCATTGTTGCCTCACATTCGGAATATATTACAATGGTTTATGAGCAGGAGGTTCAGGTAACGGCTAACAACATAACCACAAACATTGATTTCCGTCTACCCTTCATCCAGAAGCAAGGCAGGATTGCCTTTGTTTCTAACAGAGACGGCAACCATGAGATTTATACCATGAATGGTGATGTTTCCAATCAGCAAAGGCTAACATTTAATATAACCGATGATACCCAGCCCTCTATGTCCATGGATGGGGCAAAGATAGCTTTTGTGTCTGACCGTGATGGCAATCCAGAGATTTACATTATGGATGAAGAGGGGCAGGGACAGAAGAGGCTAACCATCTCTGGGGGTGAAGATAGCCATCCATGTGTATCTGCTGATGGCAGCAATATTGTCTTTTGTAGTGAGAGGGATGGTAATTTTGAGATATATTTCATGAATATTAATGGCACGAACCAGATGCGGCTGACCAAAAATATGTGGGATGATAAGGATCCATTTTTTAGTCTTGATGGGAGAAAGATTGTTTTTACTCGTATGATTGATAATAATAAAGAGATATATATTATGAATGCGGATGGTAGCAGCCAAACAAGGTTAACCAATAACTCCCCCACCAATGACTATGACACATGCCTTTCTCCTGATGGTAAAAAAATTGCCTATACCTGTGTGGGTAACAATAATGAAGAGATATTTATCATGAATGTGGATGGCAGCAGCGGGGTAAAGCAATTAACCAATCACCCTGCTAATGATTATGACCCACAATTTTCCCCGGATGGGAATAGGATTGCCTTTTGTAGCGATAGGGATGGGTTTAAGAGAATATATGTGATGGACTTAAATGGAGAAGGGTTGTATCCATTAATTAACCTTGAGCCAAATGATCACTTAAGCCCTATCATGAATCTGGACAGCATGGAGCCGTCCTGGGTCCCTGGCGGGTATGGTCAAGCAAGTATTGCCGGTACGGTTACCTCTGCTTGTAGCAT
>MNYI01000192.1 GCA_001873945.1 Candidatus Desantisbacteria bacterium CG2_30_40_21 | reverse complement strand
TGTAACTACTCACCACAAAGGCATGAAGACACAAAAAGTTGATAAGTTGAATAGTTGATGGGTTGATAAGTGGATGAATTGATAGGAAATGTTTATGAATTATGAATCTGTGTTCCTTTAACCTATAAACTCATCAACCTATCAACCTATCAACTTATGTGTTCTCCGTGGTAAATTCCTTTACCTGAGTAGTTACCATACAATAAGCAATTATCTTACATGAAAGCCGATTGTCCTCTTTCTCTGTGTCCCTCTTAATACTTTGTGTCCTCTGTGTTAAAAATATAGGCTGTGAACGGTTACAATAACCTTAACGATTAATCCAACAATTCTGCAGCCAGCTCTGCCAGAGGTGATCTTTCACCCTTAATAAGGGTTATATGTCCAAAAATATCTGCCCCTTTGAACCTTTCTACCAGATAGGTTAAACCATTGCTACATGAATCAAGGTATGGGTTATCGATCTGATAATGATCACCAGTAATAACTATTTTGGTACCATTTCCTGCCCGGGTAATAATTGTTTTTATCTCATGTGGGGTTAGATTTTGTGCCTCATCAACAATGATAAATTGATTGGGAATTGACCTGCCCCGTATGTAGGAAAGAGCCTCTAACTCAATTATTTTATCGTCAATCAAGGATTCTAGACTTATATTTGAAAATCGTTCCTCGTGCTGTAGTGAAAAGAGATATGCTAAATTATCCGATATGGGCTGCATCCTTGGCATGAGCTTTGCCTCTACATCACCAGGCAAAAAACCAATATCCTTACCAACAGGAATGATTGGTCTGGTTATTAGAAGTTTATGGTATTGCTCATTTTTAATCACTTTTGTCAATCCTGCGGCAAGGGCAAGCAGGGTCTTCCCTGTTCCGGCAATACCAATTAATGTTACAATCTGCAGGCTATCGTCTAAAAGCATATCTATTGCAAACTGTTGCTCCCTATTCCGTGCTTTTATTCCCCAGAGGTTGACATTAGTTGATTTAAGTGGAAGAATTGCCTTTTCGGAAGAATTGTAACGACCAAGTCCAGAGTGCGATGGATTAAGCCTGTCAACAATAGTAATATTTTGATTTGGTTCAAATTCAAAGGAAGTATCTTCCGCTATTAGACGACCTTCAGTATAAAAGTTGTTTATTCTCTCTGTGTCTGTTTCCAGAACAGCAGCCCCTGTATAGAAATTATCAACATCAACCTTATGCCGTTCATAATCTTGACACAATAACCCAAGGGCATCTGCTTTTATTCTCATGGTGATGTCTTTACTGACAAGGATAACCGGATTATTTTTGATATTTTTCAAGTGAAGGGCTAATGCCAATATCTGATTATCTACCTTTTGTGGGTCCAATCCTGTTGGAAAGACATCGGATAAAGCAGAAGGTGATATTTCTATCCGCAATAATCCGTTATTTTCCAATTTTACCCCATCCAGCAAGGAATTGGCTTTTCTTAATTCATCCAGACTTCTGGCAATACATCTGGAATTTCGGCCAACCTCATCAACTCGTTTTTTTTGCTCATCTATCTCCTCCATTACACATAATGGCAATACTATTTCGTTGTCTGCAAAAACAAATATTGCATTTGGGTCATAAAGCAAGACATTGGTGTCCAGAACAAATGTTTTCATTTTGTACCTCCATATTGCTTAAAATTCTACCTTTGGCACAGTTTTGGCAGCCTCTTGTGCCTTAAAGTAGGTGGCTTCTTCAAAACCAAAAATCCCGGCCAGAAATCGTTGCGGGATGCGTTTAATCAGCATGTTATACGACTTAACCTCTTCATTGTATCGCCTTCGTTCAACGCTAAGCCTATTTTCCGTACCAGCTAATTCATCCATCAATCTTGCCATGGTTTCATTTGCCTTTAAGTCAGGGTATCGCTCGACAATAACCAACAACCGTGACAACGCACCCTCCAAGGCTGCAGAAGCACCTATCTTTTGTGGGATAGTTGTTGCCCCGGATAGTTTTGCCCTGGCATCAGCAATATGGGTAAATATCTCTTTTTCATGCTTCATGTACCCCTTAGCAGAGGAAACCAGATTGGGTATCAAATCACTCCTTCGTTGGAGTTGATTCTCTACCTGTGACCATGAGGAAGTGACAGACTCATGAGCTATGGTCATCTGATTGTAGTGAGAAATGAGCCAGCCAGCCAGCATAACCACAACTAATGTTAGTCCACCTAATATACCTGCGGTAATTATACATCCCTTTTTCATTGTTAATATACCTCCATTGTTGTTTTATATGCAATCATCTTACCATACTTCCCGGTAAAACTTCTTTAGCCGGATGCAATAAAACCGGCATTTCTCCATCTATTGCCGCTAAAATCATACCTTGACTTTCAATGCCTCGTAGTTTTCGTGGCTCAAGATTTATCAAAACCGGTATTTCCTTGCCGATTATTTCTTCAGGTGTATAAGCATGGGCAATCCCTGCAACAATTTGTCTTCTCTCTTCTCCAATATCAACCTCAAGTTGCATAAGTTTATCCGTTCCTTCAACCCTTTGAGCTGACATAATTTTTCCAATCCTAATCTCTATTTTCTTGAAATCATCAAATGTAACCATTATTTCCTCCTTAATCGTCAAGAAAAAATAACTTGTACAGTCGTGTCACCGATACATCTTGGCTGACTTCGTTGTTCGTCGTTTACATACAGTAGTATGCTCGCTTCTCACGCCTTGCCAGCCAAGCAACTCAGTAACTCTTGGTGTACAACTTATTTTTTCTTGACTCCTAAGACGGACAGTAACACTGTTTAATATTCTTTCTTTCCCTGCTTAAGTCATTGGCTTTCTTCTGATCCATAGCAATTTTTTTAGTATTATTCACTACCTTCATTCATCTCTATATCCTCAAGCACCTTTTGTACCAAAGGTTTAAGTGGAGGCAATTCTTCTTTTATTGCCTTCCAGATCACATCCAAATCAACACCAAAATAGTCATGAATAAGTTTATCTCTCATACCTGCCATATTTCTCCATGGGATTTCCGGATACCTTTCTCTGAATTCCTGAGGTACATTTTTAACTGCTTCGCCAACGATCTCTAAGGCTCTTACTGCTGCAAAGGTAGTCTTGTCGTCCATGACAAAATCCTCGTGTGTAATGCCATTAGTAAATTTTATTGCCTTCTCCATAGCATCAATAATATCCTCTATATAATCAATAATATTCCTTTTCAAAGATAAACCACCTCTTCTAAAATATGTCTTCCAATCCTTGGTTTTAATGCAGATTTCATCACAAGATCTACTTTAATCCCCAGGGTATCACTTAAATGATTCTCTAAGGCAATAAACTCAAGCAAGCCAACTGTCTTATTAAATTCAACAAGTACATCTATGTCGCTATCTTCTTTGGCTTCATCCCTCAAATAAGAGCCAAAAAGACCTATCTCTTTAATCTTAAACTCGTTTGATAAAATAGTCTTGTTCTCTTTCAGCACTTTTTTTATCTCTTCAAGTTTTATTGTGTGTTGTTCCATCATTGCTCCTTTCATCCTATGTTATAGAACTATTTCCGCCAAATCATCAATCTTACTTACCAGTATATTTCCATTCCTTTATCAAAAAATTCGTTGTAATCGTTCACAAAACGGCTGACTTTTGAACAAATTATGAATCATGATGTATTCAAATACACTATACTCTATTCTTGTGCCAAAGTCAAGCAAAGTATCAGCTATCTTCAGGGCAAACCGCACACTAATTTTGTTTATTCGTAACTACTCAGGTAAAGGAATTTACCACGGAGATACAAAGGTATACAGTAACTACTTGTAGTTATATTGGACGGGAAAAACTACGAAATACGCGAAAAACCGCAAAAATTAATAATCAGAAGGAATTTGTGAATCAGAATTTTTCGCGTTTTTTTGCGATTTTCGCAAGTTATCTCTTGATAGCTGAGTAGTTACGATGATAGTTGAATGCTTACCAGATCTCTTTACCCCCCCAGTATCTGCTGATACCCTGCAGGTTCTTCTTCAAACACTGTTTTACATCGATCATCGCAAAAATAATAAATTATTCCTTCATATCTTACCATCTGTTCTGTCTTCTCTGTATTTACATCCATCCCACAAACAGGGCATTTGGCTATTTCAATCCCTTCTTTTATCTTCTTCAAGGGATGGGAACAACTGAGTTTATATTTAAGTTTGTGGTTTAGTTCGTCCTCCATTTTTTTGAAGAAACTGAGCATCTCTCCCTTTTTAATGGGATGGTTAGTTAGCCACATTTGGAGTTCATTTGTTTCATTCATTGCATTGCTTATTATTTCGATACATCTTTGCACATAACTAAGATGTATCTCAAAATGGCGCGGGTCGTTTAGAAAATATTCCACAAACTCCTTTTTGTTGTCTTTGAGCAAGGAGATAAAGATTAACGCCTCTTTATCTATAAGTATTTCAATTGGATTTTGAATTTCAATCTTCTTCTTTTCTATCTTTTTGGATCTCTCTTTTTCTTCCTGAATCTTGACTTGTTCAATTTCCTTCAAACATCTATCCAGACTGTGGCAAATTATTGTTATAGATTCTAAGATGTCTTTATTTTTGATCAGATTTTTTTCTAATACTCGTTTCTTTCTAAGGTATTCCTGAGATACTAAATTAAGAATATTTTCAATGTGTCCACGATGTTCATTTAATCCTCCGGACAGATATATAGCCTGATTTTTCAGGGCAACAGCCGCTGCTTCTGCGATAACCAACTCATCATATGAAATTTTCTCACTTGATGCAGGATAAAAAAGTAATTCAATCAGGATGTTTAGTTCCGAAGGAAATGGCCATAGTCCCATGATAGCTGATTGCAGTGTACTCCATCTTTCTGTATCCCTGTTTTCAAGCACATTCAAGAAAATATCTACTATCCTCTCGTGGTAGCCATTTTTATCCTCTACAGTGATAAGCCTTGACAGGGCAGAAATGGCTTCATCTCGCACTGTAGCAGTAGATTCTCCCTTTCGATTATATCCATCCAGAACAGGTGTTCTGTTATGCACTAATAAAATGGCTTTTTGCTCGTTGGTCAAAATATCGGTAATGGAAAGTTTTTCTTCTGCATATTGGGAGGTTGATTCTTTAGTCTCCCAGAGGATATTATTCAGTTTTTTGTAAACTATTACCGCCATTGTCATATCATCTGAAGGTAAGAGAGCAGCGTGTGTCTTCAAAAAACGGGCTATTGTCCGTATCTCTGTATAAATACTCTTATCCCATTCATCTTTTTGATCAGGTGTGAGGGATAATTCCATTCCCTCTGAGGTTTCAACGCTCAAGGTAGTCAAATCTCGCCTTAGCCACCAGAAGATATTGCTTTCTTCCCTTATTATCTCCTCTATCTGGAGTTTTCCCTTTTCTTTCTTCATTATTCCTCTATCTTTTTCCTTATCCCCCAACAGTTATCAATTCATAATCCCGCATACCAATTCCAATTTGTTGAGCATATTCAAGTTGTTGTTGCCAATTTACTTGTGGATACAATGTCAAAAATTTATCTTCATGGGGTTCAAATCCATGATTCATGGCTGTGTTTGGTATTCCTTGTTGCCCATTGACCAAATCTACACAAGCCTGATCTAATGCCACTGGATCAAGAGAGGCAGCAATGCCTACATCCGGCACAATGCAGGCATCACTAAATGGAAGACAATCACAACCAGGGGTAACATTAAGAATAAAATTAACAAAACATACCCTGCCCTGTTTGTTTAATAACGCCCCATAGGCAAACTCAACCATTCTCTCTACAATTGTAGCTGGCGGGACGGCATCCCAATCAATCTTAAAGACACCATTCTGGCAAAAGGAAAAACACTGTCCACATCCGATGCAAGAAGCATGATCTATCACAGGTATCTTCTTAATTAAGGAAATAGCCCTGCCCGGGCAAGAATTAAGACACAAAAGACACCCTTTGCACAACTCCGGCTTTATCAGGGGTATAGCTCCAAGATGCATCTTATACTTTCCTGCTTTATCCGCACAGCCCATCCCTACATTTTTTAATGCCCCTCCAAAACCAGAGAGCATATGACCCTTAAAGTGGGTCAGGACTACCATAGAATCTGCATGATAGATGCCTGAAGCAATGGAGACAGTCTTGAAATGATTCTGATGTATCTCTACCTTAACGCCATCGGTTCCCTTAAGCCCATCAGAAATAATAATTGGTGCATTTACACAAGCATAGGCAAACCCATGGATGAGAGCAGTTTCAATATGTGAGACAGCATATGACCTTCCACCGGTATAAAGGGATGATGTATCTGTGAGAAATGGATTTGCCCTGAGCTTTTTTATAATCTTTACCGTTTCTCTTATCCAGACAGGATGGAGATATGAAAATGTACCCTGTTCACCAAAATGAAGCTTAATTGCTGCCTGATCTCTTTCTCTGATTACATCATCAATGCCCACTTTCTTCATCATTTTCTGAAATTTGGCAAAGGAATTTTCTCCAAAACCTGCCCGCATATTCATAAGGTAAACCCTTGAAGCCATGAAAACTCCTCCCTACCCTGCCAGATGTGCTACTATCAGGAAGAATATGCTGCATAGTCCAATAATCATGCCTGCATGTCTATCTTTTATTAAGACATTGACCTTGCATTCATTTGACCACAATCCTGTTGTGTTTTGAGCCTTTGCGACAATGATATGTTTGCCAGAAGAGAGGGTTATTGGCTTGGTGTATGGATCAAACTCCCCTTCATCAATCTTTACTAAAATATGGGTTATTCCAGCAGTATTCTCAGCACGAATTACAAACTGTGTTCCTTGAAGGGCTTTATAGTATACCTGAGCACCATTTACCCTTGGTATCATCGAAGGCACACTAACAATATTTACCTGTGGCAAGGCTGATCCTGCCTCAACACCTGTATGGAAAAACAAAACAAGAGACATAGCAACAAACAATATTCTTATCATCTGTTCCTCCTTTTAGGGTCTGTCACATTCCATATATTTTATTCTGTAGCCATTGAGGAATGATTTTCTACATGCTGAAGCAAACAATTTAGAAAGGTTGTAATATTGATGAGTTCCTGCTGAAGCACTTCGAAAACCTCTGTTGGTTCTACCTCCCAATAAAGATGGGTTAATCTATCTCGAAGTTTAATTAGTGCTATACATTTCTTGACAAAATCAGGGGGGATGACATTTGCCTGTCCTAAAATATTTCCTATCTCCCGACTGCTTCCTGGTCTGCCAAGTCCTTGAACTGCAATAATATGATTAGACAGATCAACCAGAGAGTCAACGCTTACCCTTAGATAATGTTCAGCCAAAGCAACATTGTGAGGATTAACAATAAAGTTTGTTTCAGGTATTTCTTTTAATTGAGACAATTTTTTTAGAGACATTTCCGCTCGATTAACCCTTTGGAATACAATTTCCCTGTTAAACATCATCCTTTGATTCTCTCCATTCATTCTTTTTTGAAGATAGTCATCATAATATTCCAAATAATGCTTAAATCCTGAATATTCTCGACAAACCAAAGATTCAAATGCCTGTTTTTGCTTTTCATCATGACAGAAAATAAGTTGTCCCTTGGTGATAATATCATATTGAAATGCTGATGGGGCATTATTTATAATAATTACATCAAAATGATCCTTTCCGGTTAACTGGCAAAGACCTGTATCTATCTTTATAGAATATTGAAAACCATTTATTGAATCCCCGCCCTCAAGTAAAAAAGCAACATCTACATCCTCTGCTTCTATTTCATCTGTAAGAATAGAACCAAACAAATAAGAAGCAATTACTTGAGTATCTTTTGAGGAATATTCTACGATGGCTTGTTTACATTCTTCGAGAGTAATTTTCATCTGGTACTCCCTGATCACAAAGATAACCTTTTTTATTTAATATAACACATGAACGATAAAAAGTCAAGCATTTTGTTATATTTGCCGATATTAAAATAATGTAGGAATAGTCGTAACTGTTTCATGTATTATCAAGGGAGGAATGAGATGTTAGGTATCAATCGGGTGACATTAATTACCCTTATATCTTCTGTTATTTTGCTTCTATCAGTCATTATGCCAATAGGGATAAAGGCATCACGGGTCAGCGGAACACCAGTTGTATCGTATGCGGTCAAGGAACCTGATAAAAAGATAGTCAGGCAATCCCTGCCATTATATGTCAGCAAGTTCTGGCAGGATATATCCATTGACGATATTCCAAACAATAAAAGACTCTATAACTGTACAGCTACTGTTCAAATGCTTTATGCAAAATGGCTAAACAAAGTAGCCCGTGAATTAGGCTACCTTTCAGTCAACGAGATGTTAGAATATTCATCAAAGGTTATGGCTGTAAAAAAAGCAATCGAGGAAATAGAAGACCCTGTAAATTTTGCCCTTTCAGGTTGTACAGGAATAAAATACCCAAAGGAAACAATATGCCAGCTAAAGGTTTCAGAGATATTGAGCAACCAATATTATCAGAAACTTTCCAAAGAGGATGCTATTGATTCCCTGATGTTAGCCGTAGGGCTTATTGACCCAAGCTGGAAATCAGCCACATGGAAGGTAGTCCACTTAATGATGGAAAATGGATATGCTGTGTTTCAAAAAACAGATAAGGATGGAACGCCAGCTATTGATATCTGGAAAGAAAGCGGCAGACACCTTCCCTTGGATCCAACAGCCATGAATGCTATTCTGCCAGGGGATATTGCTACAGGTAAATATTACGCAACTCATTATCAGGATAAATATACTACGCATCTTACAGTTTATATTGGCAAAAGAGATGAGCAACCTTGTTTTGCAGAACAGTTTGGCAAAGATGTTAAAATAACTACCCTGAATAAAATGTATAATGCTTTGAGAGGCGGCTTTGAAGCAGTAATAAGACCAATAACCATTATCTCTCCAGACAAAACAGAAAAATTCTTAGCCACCCCTCTTTCAAACTATGAATTTGGTAGTCAGGCAATGCCCAGAATACTCATCTTTAAGGAAAAAGCCTTTGGCTATCTTAATCCTATTCAGGTAGGCACAGAGTGCCAAAGGCACAAAGTAGGAAAAAACTCGACCTGTGCAATCGGAATTAACCACGAAGGCACAAAGACACAAAAATTATAAATATACTCAAGAAGGGCATAATCTGTGATTTTTAAGACATAACTACGAAAGACACGAAAGACACGAAAAGTTCTGTAATATTATTATTTTTCGTGTTTTTCGTGTCTTTCGTAGTTAAAAATATCTGTGGTAATTTCCGGTTGCACAGGTGGAAAACTTTTGAAACGACTCTGCTTTGCTTTGTGCCTATGTGCCTTTGCCACTTTGTACCTGAGTAGTTACTATTGTAGTACCTATTGAGCAGTAGCTGTACCAGTTGCCGTTTGTGTAGCCGTTCCTGTTGTGGTGGAAGTACCATTAGTTGTTTGCTCTACACTTGTTGTTGACTTCCCCTGAAAGATGGTTTTAATCTGTGGACCAAGGGCAACAAATATGGCTATAACTATAACTGCAATCAAGCCAATGATTAATCCATATTCAACCATGCCTTGACCATGCTCATGTTTGTTATAATGCTCCATTAGTTTTACCTCCGAGTTGAATGATTTTTGATATGAGATAGAATAACATATTTCCACACATTTGTCAAGCTGTAATTTTGCCTGGCCAGCAATTCTCATTATGGTAAAATGGATAAGGGGGAGATATAGAGATTAATCGGTAGGACAGGCATTCTTGCCTGTCATCTGCAACAGGACAGGCAGGAATGCCTGTCCTACCGACAATTCTGTTGATAATCGACACCATCTCCTCTATTCCCTTATTCCCCTTTGAACATAAGTTTTGCCCCAATGAGAATTGCTGTTGCATAGCGGTTTGAAGAGGCACCCTTAAGACATTAATGCCTTTATCTCCGGAATATCTGTCTCAAGAAATCTTTCATTAATAAGATGTTCAAATGCCTTAACTACTTCAGGGTCAAATTGTGTACCAGAGCATCTTTTTACTTCCTCAAGTGCCTCTCCAATGGTTTTTTCCCGACAATATGGACGGTGGGATGTCATGGAACAAAAAGAATCTGCCACAGCTAATATTCTGGCATTTAAGGGAACCCCTTCACCCCTTAATCCATCTGGATAACCCATTCCATCATATCGTTCATGGTGATGCCGAATAGCAGCCAATACAGTATATAAAAACTCCATTGATTTGACAATGGACTCACTTTCAACAGGATGTTCTTTAATAATTTGATACTCTTCCTGTGTAAGTCGTTCTGTTTTTAAGAGTATTTCCTCATTTATTCCTAATTTACCCACATCATGCAAAATACCAGCACACTTAATTATTTCTAATTACTTTGGGAGTAAACTCATTTTTTGTCCAATAAGTGTAGCATATTCCGTAACCTTTTCTGGATGTCCGTGTGCCCAGATATTTTTATTTTCCATTTTAGAGGTTAAAACACCAATCGTATTTCGATAAAGGTCTCTCTGAAGGGCAATAGCCTTTTCTCTTTCTGCAATCAATCCCCACACAAGTTTAAGGCTTAATCCACCAATAATTTCAATCTCTGGTCTTAATTGCCTGATTTTTTCATCAATATATCTTTCACTTGTAGCATTAAAGACAACATCTATCTTCTCTTTTTCCTTAATAAAACTAATAAAATCAACATCTGTAGGAATATCTAATCTTTTGGCTAATTTTATCCCCGGGGTATCCTCATTTACATCAATCACACCAACAATCCTACCTCTTCATCATCATTTAATGTTTCCAGGATAACTATCCCTCGTCGTCCTCCACCAATGATAACTACATGTTCACGCAAGTTATCGCTCATAATCCTTCTCCTTCTATGCACAGAAAAATATAATAATTTAATATTTGTAACTACTCAGGTAAAGTAATTCACCACGGAGAACACATAAGTTGATAAGTTGATAGGTTGATAGGTTGATAGGTTGATAGGTTGATGAGTTTATAGGTTAAAGGAACACAGATTCATAATTCATAAACATTTCCTATCAATTCATCCACTTATCAACCCATCAACTATTCAACTTATCAACTTTTTG